>NZ_JBMVQX010000019.1:0-66009 GCF_050522745.1 Myroides sp. C15-4
TACCCCATTCGATTTCAACACTTGTTGCTGTTAAATTAGCAACACGTCCATTTATTGGTAAATAACAGCTAGGGGGAACAATTCCATTGATATACAATTTTGGAAGATATTGGTATCTGCCATAGGTTGATCCTCCTCCTCCCTCCGGAGTATAGAATGTATCTGAAGAACGCAAAATCCCTCTGTATGTATCCGTTGCAAATGTTGCAAACTTAGATCCACTCGAATACCCTGGAGCATCCTCATATACTGCAATGGCTAAATTACTCTCTCCATCCCAGACAAACGGACTATCAAATATAATTTCTGTCCACTCATTTGCAACCAAAGTCACAGTCCCTTGAAAAACTTGTGTAAATTCAGCATGGGGTATCCAATCTGAAGCAGCAGTTCCTGTAAATTCCGCTTTAGTTGTATTGGTCAAATATACAGTCCAAGTATTGTAATTTGCAACAGAACCTGTTCCTGTATAATAAAGCTTTATGCGTTCAACAAGCCCTCTATCTTCTAAAACATCACCAACCTCTTCTGCTGTATAAATCATTTGAGACCAGTTATACGCGTTTAGTGAATAAAGAGGTAAATAGCTATCTTGTCTACTTCCACCTCCAATAACTCCTTCTTCAGAAGTAGTAAAATTTAGCGCTTCTGAAAATAATGATGTTTCATCCTCTGCACAAATGGCGCGAACATATAAAGAATAATTTGTATTAGGTGTTAAATTAGATACCTCGACTGGTAACGTAGTTAAGTCCGTTACCGTGTTAGAAGTTACGAGACCCGTAGCACCAGAACCTGCTGCTCCTTCTGTCCTAACTTCATAGTAAATCGATTGCGTCGTCTCTCGCTCTGTTACGTTAAACGTTAACCCTGTTGCAGTGGTTCTAAGAATAGTTGGAAGAACCATAGGGCACATAATTTCTGTACCAAAAGTTATTTTTAAATTGGGTCTAGTTGATATGGCTGTTAAATTAGCAACCGGTAGTTCATTATCTCTTTCTACACCAAAATGCATATTGGTCGCTGTCGATGCTTTGATCATTAATCCATCAAAACCATCGCTATTACCGCCACTTCCAAAATTGGTTTCCACTAATACCAATAAATTATTGGTTCCTCCACCATAATTGAACGACGTATCGAAATTTAATGTATTAAAACCAATTACACTAGGTGTAAACATTCTATCAAAAACTAAAGTAGCTCCCTCAGTAAAAGTCTCCCATAAACCTGTAGAAATAGTCGTTGATGAGACTTCCTTTAAATATATTTTCACAGGTCTTGCTCCTTTAATCGCACCAATATCCCAAGCAAGCATATTGATGAATCCGGTTTGACCAATTTCTGTAGCAGTGTAAAGAGTAGCTGATCGCGAGTAGCCATAATGACTACTTAACGGTCGTCTTTCCATCTCTGTACCGGTGCCAATTGTCACTTCTTGTCCGTAAGTAAAAAAGATACTTAGTAGAAAGAAGAACAACATGGTAATTTTCTTCATACGAATTCGTTTTAAGTTAGTTATTTCCAAATATAGCATTTTTTTAAAACAACATTAACAAAAAATAAAGTTAACACAAATATTCCAAAGCTCCAATTTTAGATAAAAAGCAAATAAAAAACTACAATTTATAACAAAAACAATGGCTTACTTAATTTTTTATTTTCAACCAAACCTTGCCTCTATCAATAACTATTAACAAATTTCAGTACAGCTATTGTCGACTGTGACAAGCCTAAAAATCGTCTTTTTTTTTTTATACTCTACAAAGACGAAAATTTCCAAACATTTAAGCAACAAAACACCCAAGCCATATTTTTTTACTAATTTTGTTTCCATAGACACTATATATATGATTGAAAGAGAAGACATAAATTTTGAACGATCTGTCATTGTTGGTATTATCAATAGAGATCAGGATGAGGCGAAGTTAAATGAGTACTTGGATGAACTTGAGTTCTTAACGATTACGGCCGGCGGCGAAGTACACAAGCGCTTTAGTCAAAAATTAGATCAGCCTAATCCAAAGACCTTCTTGGGAACAGGGAAGATGGAGGAAATCAAATACTATATTGTCGAACATGACATTCACACCGTAATATTTGACGATGAACTTTCTCCAGCTCAACAAAAGAATATCTCAAGGCTGTTGGATTGTAAAGTCTTGGATCGAACCAATCTAATCTTGGATATTTTCGCTCAACGCGCACAGACCTCTTATGCGAGAACACAGGTAGAGCTCGCCCAGTTTCAATACCTACTTCCTCGTTTAGCAGGGATGTGGACCCACTTAGAAAGACAGCGTGGGGGAATTGGAATGCGTGGACCTGGAGAAACTGAAATCGAAACGGATAGACGTATCGTTCGCGACAGAATTACTTTACTACGTGAAAAATTAAAGGTAATTGACAAGCAAATGGCTTCTCAACGCAGCAATCGCGGTGCTATGGTTCGCGTAGCCCTCGTAGGTTATACCAACGTAGGGAAATCAACGTTAATGAATGCCATTGGAAAAAGTGAAGTTTTCGTTGAAAATAAATTATTCGCAACTTTAGATACGACAGTTCGCAAAATCGTGATTGGTAATTTGCCTTTTCTACTTTCTGATACAGTAGGTTTTATCCGCAAACTACCTACGCAATTGGTTGAGTCGTTTAAAAGTACCTTAGACGAGGTGCGCGAGGCTGATTTACTGTTGCATGTTGTCGATATTTCACACCATGACTTTGAAGATCACATCGCATCTGTAAACGAGATTTTAAAGGACATTAAAAGTGATGACAAACCAACGATCATGGTATTCAACAAAATTGATGCCTATCACCCCGCAGTGATTGCAGAGGATGACTTGATGACTGAACGCACGTCTCGTCACTATTCTATTGAAGAATGGAAAAAAACATGGATGAACAAAGTAGGGCCAGACAACGCTATTTTCATCTCTGCTACAAACAAAGAAAACTTCGAGGAATTTAGAAAAACAGTATACGAAGCAGTACGACATATTCACGTTACCCGTTTCCCCTACAACAATTTTTTATATCCCGATTTTGACCATTTAATTGAAAACAACGAAAACGAAGAAAAAAACGAGGACGAATAAATTTAACTTTTTTTGAGGGTATCCGCAAGATAAAAAGTTGTAATTTTATTCTTTACTTTATCAAAGTCAATTCATTATGCTTATTACTCGCTTAATCAATACTAATTTCTCTTCTAATTTGAATCGCATCTGCTATTCGAAGGGGAATTTCTATGGATCAAGGATAAGCTAATTATTATATTATTTATTCAACGTTTCAAGGCTCCTCATTCGAGGGGCCTTTTTTATTTATTAATTTTAATACAATATACATTTATGCGTAAACAGGAAATTTTACAAACCGAAAAATCCATTGCTCTAATTAAACAACTCTTTGCTACAAGTTTAAGTGAAAACTTAAATTTGTATCCGATCTCTTCACCTATGCTTGTCCATGAAGGCACGGGTATCAATGACGACCTCAATGGCGTAGAAAAAGCGGTTTCATTTCCTGTAAAATTCTTACCGAATAACGCTGTAATTGTACACTCGCTGGCCAAATGGAAGAGAATTCGCCTACAGGAATTAACGTTGCCCTTATATGAGGGAATACTAACGGATATGCGTGCCATTCGCGCTGATGAAGACTATAGTCCGATTCACTCTATTTACGTAGATCAATGGGATTGGGAGTTGCGGATAGCCCCTTCTAACCGATGTTTGAGCTATTTAAAAAACGTGGTTCGCACCATCTATCAAGCGATTAAAGACACGGAAACTGCCCTTTGGCAACAGTTGGATATTGCACCGATACTTCCCCCTACTATTGCTTTCATACAAGCAGAACAACTTGTCCAACTGTATCCTACATTGACGTCCAAAGAAAGAGAGCAAGCGATAACAAAAGAACACAAAGCTGTATTTATTATTGGGGTAGGTCATCCGTTATCGGATGGAAAGCCCCATGATAGTCGAGCCTCAGACTACGACGATTGGAGTACCCCTACAGAAGATGGATATCGCGGTTTAAACGGTGATCTCTTGGTTTGGCACCCAATCCTTGAACAACCCATTGAACTGAGCTCTATGGGTATCCGTGTAGATCGAGAGACTCTAAAACACCAGCTCGAAATCACTGACACCTCAAACCGAACCAACCTGTTCTACCATCAACTGGTGCTCAACGATCAACTGCCCTTGAGCATTGGTGGCGGAATCGGACAATCGCGTTTGTGCATGTTTTTACTTCGAAAACGACACATTGGCGAAGTTCAAGCCAGTTTATGGCCCGAAGAAGTAAAACAACAAGCGACCCAACAACACTTGCACTTGTTGTAATAAAAAAAGCTCGAGCAATGCTCGAGCTTTTTTTATGTTACTATCCTTCCTTAAAAAGTATAGTTTACTCCTAAACCAATCATTTCGCGTAATTGGAAACCTTGGTATGCTTTGTCATCGTAAATCGCTTGGAAAGTCAAGTTTGTAGATAAATACTTGTTCACTTTCAAAACCACGTTCAATTGATAATCCATCACCACATTTTCTGGTTTCTCTAAATAGTTTGAATACAAGTTTAAGATATTCTCAATAGAAACATTTTCCATTGGATTAAACTTGTAGTACCCATTAATTGCCATACCCAGCTGGTACTCCATTGTTTTACCTTTTTCCACCCCAAAAGCATCTCCGAATTCAGTAAAATGCTTGTGAACCATGATAAAACGAGAAGTCGCAGGTGCGATGTTAACTTTTAAGTTATCATCGTGTTTCCACAATAAACCAGGTCCTATTTGCAAGTAAGCAGGAGACATAAAGTGTGTATTCTTATTCCCATCTTTATCCCAACCAGAATCCATCTGTGTTTTAAAGTTCATGAAGAATGAGTAATACCACTTGTTGGTCATTTGCTTACCAAGTAAAGAGGTGATTTCTAAACGGTCATCCGTTTTCTTTTCTTTTTCCCCTTTCAATTTGGTTAGACCATAACTCACTTGAAATTTGTTATCCCAAGTCCAATCGTCTTTTTTGTAATTTAAATCGTAATTTAAATTTACATTTCCAGCAAGGTTATTGTCCCCTCCTGCTTGCCAGTTTGAAAAACTAGACTGATTTGCGATAAGGGCGAAATTCCCTTTTGAAGTCCAATTTTTTTGAACTTCCGTTCCTTCAGCTTCCTGAGCTTGTGCGGAATACAACATAAACACAGCAGCAATGCTAAGCAAAAATTTTTTCATAATACTGTTATTTTAACACGAAAATAACAATAAAGGTCGGAAAAGACAAAAAAAAATTACTTTTTTGCTAAACGTTTATAAACAGGCACGGCTGAACATGCCTCACCAAACATTACTGATCTAGCTGTATTCATCATTAACTGCGTCACTAAGACATAGGCTTCTTCGGGAATTTCCTTTTTGGAACACCCCTTGATAATGATGGGTAAATCCTGGTATTGGCTGTAATCGATAGCGAATAATAACTCCTGATAGATCGATTGTTCTAAATGGTGTTTATCCCCTAAAAATACGCGTTTGGCAACAGGTTGTAAATAGCTAGTGAGCAGCATATACGCCCATCCTGGTAGGATGGCATCAGTAGAGCAAAACAACCCCACATAAGCGTCTTGGTATTGACTCCAATCCACTTCTTTCAACGCCGCTCTGAAGTCTTTTTCTCTTAACACAAAGCCCTCGTATAGCCATTGTGCAATGTCGATTTCCATTCGCGGATTATCGGGATACATATCCTCTAAATCAAAGACAACCAACGCACTATTGGCTACTTTATTTACAATTTCTCCTTCCATATTACAGTAATCCCAACTCTAGTTGTGCTTCTTCACTCATTAAATCCTTAGACCACGCAGGTTCAAAAGTCAACTCAACTTCCACGTTATTCACTTGATCAATGGATTTCACTTTTTCTTCTACTTCCATTGGCAACGTTTCCGCTACTGGACAGTTTGGCGAAGTCAAAGTCATTAAGATCTTTACGTCATTTGTTTCATTGACAAATACGTCGTAAATCAATCCCAATTCATAGATATCTACAGGGATTTCTGGATCGTAAATTGTTTTTAATATTTTAACAATATTCTCTCCTAATTGTTGTACGTCTATTTCTTCCATACTAAAAACTCTTTCTTTTAATTAAAAATTACTTGGCTTGAAACGCCAAAGCGTACATGCGAATTTGTTTAATCATCGAAACTAAACCATTAGCGCGTGTGGGTGATAAATGTTCTTTCAAGCCGATTTCATCAATAAAAGACAAATCAGCTTCTACGATATCTTTGGGTTTTTGATTGGAAAAAACACGAATTAAAATAGCAATGATTCCCTTAGTAAGAATGGCATCACTATTGGCCGTAAACACGATATTACCCTCAATATTTTCGGCGTGTAACCACACTTGAGATTGACAACCTTTGATTAAGTTTTCTTCTACTTGATATTGTGTCTCAATAATGGGAAGTGTCTTTCCCAATTCGATAATATACTCATAGCGTTGCATCCAATCCTCAAACATAGAGAATTCATCTATTATTTCTTCTTGTGCTTCTCTTATAGTCATATTCTTCTAATTTCAATTTGCTTTATGACAGCATTTGTTTCGCTTTTTTCACGGCTTCTACCAAGATGTCTATTTCCTCTTTTGTATTGTAAAAACTAAAAGAGGCTCTAATCGTACCAGGGATGCCAAAGAAATCCATAATCGGTTGTGTACAATGGTGCCCTGTTCGTACAGCAACACCTAGTTTATCTACAATTACACCAACATCATAAGGGTGTAACCCTTCGATATTGAACGAAATAACCGAGGTTTTATTGATTGCAGTTCCCACAATATACAATCCTTCAATTTCGAGCAAACGCTGTGTTCCGTACGTCAACAACTCATGCTCATAGGCTTGAATATTGTCAAATCCTAAAGCATTTAAATAATCCAAGGCATGTCCTAAAACAATACCACCAGCGATATTCGGTGTTCCCGCTTCGAATTTATGGGGTAAACACGCATAGGTTGTCTTTTCAAATGTTACCGTTTTAATCATCTCACCTCCTCCTTGATAGGGGGGTAATTGATTCAACCAAGCTTCTTTACCATATAGGACACCTGTTCCGGTTGGTCCACAAATTTTATGTCCTGAGAAAACGTAAAAATCGCAATCCAGTTCCTGTACATCGGGTTTAATATGCGGCGTCGCTTGTGCCCCATCAATTAAAACCGCAGCACCTACAGCATGAGCTTTGGCAATCATTTCCTTAATTGGATTAATGGTTCCCAAGGCATTTGATATATGAGAAACAGCCAATACTTTCGTATTCGGAGACAATAATGTATCGAATTCGTCCATGATCAATTCCCCCTGCTTGTTCATTGGAATTACTTTCAGTGTAGCCCCAGAACGCTCACAAGCAAATTGCCAAGGCACAATATTCGAATGGTGTTCCATAGCCGAAATCAACACTTCATCTCCTGCTTTTAACAAAGCGCCAAAACCACTGGCAACTAAGTTAATCCCAAACGTTGTTCCCGGAGTAAAAATAATCTCTCGATCTTCTTTGGCATTGAGGTGTTGTTGTACTTTTTTTCTCGATTCTTCATATGCATCCGTCGCTAATTGACTCAACGTGTGAACCCCGCGGTGAATATTCGCATTAATCGTCTCGTAATAGTTTTTGATTGCTTCTTCAACCACTTTGGGTTTTTGAGCTGTAGCAGCATTATCAAAATACACCAAAGGTTTTCCATTCACCTGCTGTTGCAAGATTGGAAAATCATCTCTAACTGCTTTTATATCGAACATAATCTGTCTTTTTAATCAAAATGATATACAAAGATAGTGAATCCCATTTGTTTGTAGAAAACAATCTATTCGCAATACAATACCTCGTTTATTAAAAAATAGACGCTTTATTTACTAAAACACCCTATACCCTTTACTTCTAAAAGAGGAAAAGTAAAAACTTTACGCCTAAATACCTTAAATGCAATACCTAAGGATTTTAGTTTTTACTTTACTATTTAGCTTTTCTTTCACAAAAGATGGAATCCGATGGCGCGGATTACTATTTTTTTACAATCGTTCTTTGCTATTCACAAGCTACATAAATACACTATATCTACATCAGTCGAAATTAACCTGCAATACCCCCCTTCCCTTATAGGAAAAAAAAGCTCAAATGGCTTTGTTTTTATTCATACAAGAAGTATAAACAACTGTTATTCAGCTATTTATTTTGTTTTGTTTTAGTTTTGTTTGGGTCTTCTTCGATAAACATGTGTGTTTACGGGGGATTACCCCCCATTTACCGAAGGTGACTCGAACATGACTCGAACAAAACCCGAACAAACCCCAATCCCTTTCCATTTTACTGCGAGAAACTAAATACTGATTTTTCAACTAAATTCATATATAAACAAAACGCTTCGTCCGATGGCGCGGATTTGATCCATGCCTTTATCTATTCCGAAATAGAACACAAAAAAACCCACCTAAATTAGATGGGTTCTATCTTGTTACGCTTATTAGACCGTCTCTTTGTCTTCTAAGTATAAACGTTTATTTTTTTGCGTCTTTTTTAATTTTTTCTTCTACGCGTTTTACGCGTTTTTCACTGTCTGGATGACTGGAAGACATCTTAGCTCCAAGTGATTTATCAGCCCCATACTCTTTTTCCATGTCAGCAAACTTTTGAAATCCATCCGCCAGAGCTTGTGGATTTTTACCATTCGCAACTAAGAATTTGTATGAGTAATCATCCGAATCAGTTTCTTGTTTACGAGAGAAAGAAGCACCCATTAGTTTTTCGGACATACCACCTAGGTCAGAATTCATTAAATCCGCTACAGTTCCCTTAGTAGAACCAACATATTTTGTTGCTGCTTCAGCTAATAAAATTTGCTTATATGCATTTTTCGTGTGCTCTAACTTCACGTGTCCAATCTCATGTCCAATAATCGCCAACAATTCATCATCTGTCATAATATCCATCAACGAAGAGAATACGCGTACGCTTCCATCCGCACAAGCAAATGCGTTGATATCTGTGACGTAATATACCTTGTAGTTTAAGTTTAGTCCGTCGTAGTTTTTGTACGGCCCAAAAATGCGCTCTAAGCGCTCTGCATACTCGCGCATGTCTTTTTGCTTTGACGTTAGCTCACAAACGGGATTGTTTTCATCCATCCATTTGATTGCTTCTTGTGCTGATTGCTTGATTTCAGCATCCGATACTGTAAAAGCCGAAACTGCTGTAGAGATTGCATCAATTTTTTTTCCACTCAATTTTCCCAATTGAGCCTGAGCCGTTGTCATTCCCAAAAATGCAACAGCTGCTGTAAACAAAATTTTTTTCATAGTTCTTTTTTTAATACTCCAAATATACTGCAAAAAAAGCTTCCATTTAGCCCCCATTATTGTCAGATTGACAAAACGAATATCAACCCAATTCATTCTAGTTTCACTATGCTCTGAGAAGGCGTCCTTTGTTGCCTTTTGCTTTTCGTTTTTTTTAACATATCCGCAGGATACCACGACATTAGGTATAATTTAAAATTAATCTTAATATATTTTGTTTCAGCCTAAAAAACCCTATTTTTGCCTCTATTCAGATTTAATTAAAATAAGAATCCGGTATGAAAAGAACTGCCATTTTAGTCCTACTCGCGTTATCTGTAATCGCGTGTAAAAACAGCAAGGAAGAGAAAGCTGTTGAGACAACTAACACTGAAGCAACGACTTCGAACGAGCGTATTGTTTCCTTAAACGGAGCCATTACAGAGACTTTAGTTGATTTGGGTCAACGCAATAATATCGTGGGAATCGATGTTACAAGTACCTATCCGACTGATTTAAATACGACTGCGACACAATTAGAGCACGTAAATAAAATTAACATTGAAGCGTTATTGGCGTTAAAACCAACAATTGTATACATTGCAAAAAAGGATTTAAACGACAATTTAAAGAAACAATTAGAAGAGGCAAACATCAAAGTAGTAGTTATTGACCAGGTGTATTCTGTTGAAGGAACAAAAACCTTAATCAAAGATATTGCTACAAGCTTAAATCTAACGGATTACGAAGCCTTAGTCGCTAAAATTGACCAAGATCAAGCCCAATTAAAAACCCTTGAAAACAAGCCAAAAGTTCTTTTCATCTATGCACGAGGTGCTGCCAACTTGTTTGTAGCGGGTAATAATACACCGATGCAAAACATCATTGAATTAGCAGGTGGACAAAATGCAGTAGCAGGGTTCGACGATTTCAAACCACTAACTCCAGAAGCTTTATTAAACAACAATCCGGACTATATCTTGATGTTTGACACGGGGTTACAAAGCATGGGTGGCGTAGATGGCGTTTTAAAAATCGAAGGTTTAGACCGCACCAATGCAGGTAAAAACAAGAAAATCATCGCGATGGATGGCTTGTTGTTAACTGGATTCACTCCTCGTATTGGTCAAGCTGTTACCCAATTAAATCAACAGTTATCAGAATAAGTACACGAACATGCAGAAAAGACTCTCTTTTTACATAGTCACCTTAAGCATTGTCTTATTGAGTATTGCTATTGTGTCTATTTTTTTAGGAGTGTATAACTTTGAGGATAGCAGTCTAAACACCATTATAAACTTACTTTTTCATCCTGAGAAAGTAAATCCCAGTGATCAATATGTTATTACGCATGTTCGATTACCTCGTATTATTATGGCTATTTTAGCAGGAGGTGGTTTGGCTTTATCTGGTACAGCGTTACAGGGGATGTTTAAAAACCCTTTGGCTTCACCAGATTTGATTGGAATCACCTCTGGATCCGTATTATTTGCTTCAATAACCATTGTTTTAGGCGCTTTTATTAAACCTTTCATCCCTGAGGTTCTTCACTATTCGCTTTTGAGTATCATGAGCTTTTTTGGAGCGATCTTAACGATGAGTTTTGTGTATAAAATGTCCACAGTTGGCGGAAAAACCAACATCAGTATACTCTTGTTATCTGGAGTTGCCATTACAGCGCTATCGGGTTCTATTACGGGTTTGTTGACGTTCATCTCCAACGATGAAGAATTGAGAAACCTAACATTTTGGACTTTGGGTAGTTTAGCTGGTGCCACTTGGACGAAAATAGGAATTTTAACAGTCGTAATTGGCGTATCCCTATTTTATTTATTAAATTTAGGTAAAGCATTAAATGCCATGATGTTAGGCGAGCGAGACGCCAATCATTTGGGCATTACAGTAGAACGCATTAAAAAGCGAATTATCCTATTTTCTGCGTTAATGGTTGGGACCATCGTTGCCTTTACAGGAACGATTGGATTTGTTGGCTTGGTTGTACCGTATATTTTGCGTTTAATCTTCAAGTCCAACTACTATTTTATCCTTCCGTTATCCATACTTGCGGGTGGTATACTATTGCTTCTAGCTGATGGAGTTAGTCGAACCTTAGTTCCGCCAACAGAAGTTCCAATTGGAATTTTAACCGCCATCATGGGAGCTCCTGTTTTTATTGCCATTTTAATTAAATTCAAAAAATCACTGTAACATGATTGAAGCACTAAAAGTTAGTTTTAAAGCCAAAGATAGATTCCTTATTAACGACATTGATTTTAGTTGTAATAATGGGGAATTTATTGCTGTATTAGGTCCAAATGGTGCAGGGAAATCCACTTTTTTGAGCTTACTTGCTGATGAACTACACCAACCAGGTAATCGCATCTTATTAAAAGAGTGTGAATACCCCAAATGGTGCAAGAAAACATTGCCTAAACACAAAGCTAAATTCTCTCAATCATTTAATACTGATATTCCGCTACAGGTTGAAGATGTAGTCATGATGGGACGTTATCCCTATTTTGAACACACGCCATCTGAAGAAGATAAAAAGGCGATTCAACACAGCATGGAATGCATTGATGTGTGTCCGCTGCAACATCGCGAATACAACCATCTATCAGGAGGTGAGAAACAACGCGTACACTTAGCGCGCGTCTTATCTCAACTCAACAATTCGATCGAAAATAAATTGTTGTTTTTAGATGAACCCCTCAATAATTTAGATGTCTTACATCAACACAAGATTCTCGATCTTATCAAAGATTTTACCAAACAAGGTAATACGGCTATTGTGGTGATCCACGATTTGAATATCGCCGCCCAATATGCCGATCGCATCCTTTTACTCAACAAAGGAGAAAAAGTACACTATGATACACCCGAAAAAGTACTGACACAAGAGACTATTTCTCAAGTGTACAAATTCCCGTGTATTGTAACGAAAAACCCAGTTAACAATGCTCCATTAATCATCTTTGGAGTCTAAAACGTATACCGAAATGAATACCGAAATAGCAACATTAAAAGACCGTTGGGCTAAATTAAAAGAAGAAAATCCCCGTCTTCGCATTCGAAACGCTGCTGCTGAACTAAATGCAAGCGAAATGGAATTACTTGCTACCACGTTAGGAGAAACAGCTACTTTATTGCGTCCTGAAATGGTTGCCATCTTAAGCGAGATTGAATCGTTGGGAAAAGTAATGGCTTTAACGCGTAATGACGAATGTGTACACGAACGCAAAGGGGTATATAGCAACCCAGATTTCTCTAATCCACATGCAGGTTTATTCGTTAACCCTGACATTGATTTACGCATCTTCTTGTCTCACTGGAAATTCGTTTTTGCCGTAGTGGAAGAAACGGGAAATACCGTGCGCAAAAGCTTGCAGTTCTTTGGTAAAGATGGAGAAGCTATCCACAAAATTTACCTAACAACTATTAGTAATGCGGAAGCCTTTGACGCTTTAGTTGAAAAATACAAAGAAGACGTTCAAGAATTTACAGGAAAAACTGAACCTTACATCCAAAACTTAGACGAGCGTTTAGACGAAGAGGTTGATGTAGAAGGATTTAGACAAGAATGGGAAAGCCTAAAAGACACGCATAACTTCTTTAGCTTGCTAAAAAAATACAATGTAACACGAACGCAAGCCTTGCGTTTAGCACCGAGTGAATTTTACGCGAAGCCCATTGCAAAAGAGTCAATTATCACGCTATTAGAGCAAGCTTCTACAGAAAAAACACCGATCATGGCTTTCGTTGGAAACAGAGGAAATATTCAAATCCACACTGGAGAAATCAACAAAACAATGTGGCACCAAAACTGGTACAACATTTTAGATCCCGATTTCAACATGCACTTGGATATGGATAAAGTAGCACAAACATGGATTGTGCGAAAACCAACAGAAGATGGCATTGTAACAGCCGTGGAAGTATTCAATGAAATGGGTGAAATTATCATTCAATTCTTTGGAAAAAGAAAACCAGGAATTCCAGAATTAGAAACGTGGAGAACAATCGTTTCTCAACTGAACTAAACCAAAATAATGAAAAAAAAGAGCATCCTTCCACTTGATAGATGCTCTTTTTATTTTGAATACTATTGCATTTGTTTTTGAATTTTGTAACTTAAAAAACTTTGATTTCTTAACAAAAAAAATCAAATCAAACAAACGTTGTTCACCTCAATCTGCGACGAATCAAGGGAAATACAGGGCTAAAAAAGTTATTAACAATATTTGATAACTTAATCTAAAATAAAGTTGACATCATAGCTTCTAAATAGTAACTTAGCACTATTCTCTTTTGTCTATTTGCGTTTTCTTAAGAAGGTAAAAGCAAGGGAGTTAAGCAAAAAATGAGGGATCTTTTCACATCGAAAGTCACGTCTATACTACCTTTGTGAAAACTACGTCTGTTATTAATTTAAAAATATATTGCTATGTCTATTTTTGATAAAAGAGTTAACTATAAACCATTTGAATACCCAGGTATTTACCAATTTACTGAAGCGATTAACAAGTCTTTTTGGGTACATAGTGAAGTAGATTTCACAGCAGATACTCAAGACTTCCACTCGCACTTATCCAAAGAAGAGCAATTGGCAATTAAACACAGTTTATTAGCCATTGCACAAATTGAGGTAGCAGTAAAAACGTTTTGGGGAAATCTATTTCTTCATTTTCCAAAACCGGAATTTAATGGTCTAGGTGCTACTTTTGCTGAATGCGAATTTAGACATTCGGAAGCCTACTCTCGCTTGTTGGATGTATTGGGTTACAACGACGAATTTGAAGCTTTGCTTACCATTCCAGTAATCAAAGAACGCGTGGAGTATTTATCTTCTGTTCTTGAAAATTCAAATAATAGTACAGACAGAAAAAAATACGTCGTTTCTTTGATTCTCTTTTCTTTGCTTATTGAAAACGTATCGTTGTTTAGTCAATTTGCCATCATCTTATCTTTTACAAGATTCAAAGGATTAATGAAGAACGTAAGTAATATCATTGCTTGGACCTCTGTTGATGAACAAATTCACGCCAATGCGGGGATCTACATTATCAACATCATCCGTGAAGAATATCCTGATTTCTTTGATGAAGAGCTAATCAACCACGTGAACGACGTAGTTCGTACCTCGATTGATATTGAAGCGAAGATCTTAGATTGGATTTTTGAGACAGGCGCTATTGAAACAGTAAACAAACACGATCTATTAAACTTCATGAAGTTTAGAGTAGATGAAAGTATGTTAAAAATAGGCTTGAAAAAGGTGTACAATATCACCCAGGAGCAATATAAACCGATGGCGTGGTTTGAAGAAGAAGTATTTGCGAATAGCTTAGACGATTTCTTCGCCAAAAGACCCGTAGACTATACGAAACACGACAAGAGTATAACCGCTGAAGATTTATTCTAATAACCCCTTTAATTGCACAAAAAACACTATGAACAATTTCGCATTACCATTAGAAGTAAAAGAGAATGACAACCTACAAGAAAAGCTATGGTGGAAGAACTCAGAGAGTGAGCAAATCCTAAATAGAGGCTATTTGTTGAAGGGAGAAACAGTTGAAGGAGCAATTGACCGTATTACAACGGCAGCTGCAAAACGTTTATTCAAACCTGAATTAAAAGAATCATTTCAGGAAATGATTGAACGCGGTTGGATGAGTTTAAGTTCACCGATCTGGGCTAATATGGGAACAGAGCGTGGCTTGCCAATTTCTTGTTTCAACGTGAATATTCCGGATAGTATTGAAGGGATTACACACAAATTGGGAGAAGTAATCATGCAAACCAAAATTGGTGGAGGTACTTCAGGTTATTTTGGAGGCTTACGCGAAAGAGGTAGTGCGGTAACAGACAATGGAAAAAGTAGCGGAGCCGTAAGCTTTATGAAGCTTTTTGATACAGCGATGGACACGATTTCTCAAGGAGGAGTAAGACGTGGTGCATTTGCAGCTTATTTGGATATTGATCACCCAGACTGTGATGAGTTTTTAAACATTAAAAATATCGGAAATCCAATCCAAAACTTATTTTACGGGGTAAGTATTCCGGATTATTGGATGAAAGAAATGATTGACGGAGATAAAGAAAAAAGACAATTATGGGCAAAAGTACTGGAAAGCAGACAGCAAAAAGGAATGCCTTACTTATTCTTCTCTGACAACGTAAATAGCAATAAACCACAGGTATACAAAGATTTGAACATGCGCATCAACGCAAGTAATCTTTGTTCAGAAATTATGTTGCCTTCTTCTGATGACGAATCATTCATCTGTTGTTTATCTTCCATGAACTTGGAGTTATACGACGAGTGGAAAGATACAGAAGCAGTTAAATTAGCAATCTTCTTCTTGGATGCTGTATTACAGGAATTCATTGAAAAAACAGAAGGAAACTACTATTTAGCTTCGGCGAATCGCTTTGCGAAACGACACAGAGCTTTAGGTTTAGGTGTTTTGGGATGGCATTCTTACCTACAAAAAAACATGATTCCTTTTGAAGGGTTAGAAGCGAAAATGTTGACAAACAAAATTTTTGAGGACATCAGTGCTAAAGCAGATAGAGCCTCTCAAGAATTAGCGCGTATTTACGGTGAACCTGAAATCTTAAAAGGATATGGTAGAAGAAATACAACGACCATGGCTATCGCACCTACAACGTCATCTTCTGCCATTTTAGGTCAAACATCGCCTGGAATTGAGCCTTTCAGCAGTAACTACTACAAAGCAGGATTGTCTAAAGGAAACTTCATGCGTAAAAACAAATACTTAACGGCTTTATTGGAGTCTAAAGGAATGGATAATGAAGAAACGTGGAGAAATATCATGCTTTCTGGAGGAAGTGTTCAACAACTAGAAGGCTTAACAGAAGAAGAAAAAGCTGTTTTCAAAACATTCAAAGAAATCAGCCAGCTGGAGATTATTCAACAAGCAGCGATCAGACAAAAATATGTAGATCAAGCACAAAGTTTGAACTTGAATATTCCATCTTCTCTTCCAATTAAAGACGTAAACCGCTTAATGATTGAAGCATGGGAATTAGGAGTTAAAACGCTATACTACCAAAGAAGTCAAAGTGTTTCTAAAGAAATGGTGACTAACTTAGTAAACTGTAGCAGTTGCGAATCGTAATCACAAAATAAAAAAAGCCTCAAAAGGAATCCTTTTGAGGCTTTTTTGTTTCATATTCAACTTCCTATTTCCGATGAGACCTCTACCTCAACGAAAAATGCATTCTAAGCTTCCTAGTTCTATTTTTTTACTTCTTTCTACCAATCCAGGTTATAGTTGAATTTTGTGGCTTATTTCAGCTTATTTCTCCTTCAGCTAAAAAAGTAAGCACTTCGATCTCATACTCTAATCGAGTTAATTCGAGCAGTTTTTTCCTATCTACACTAATCAAACATAAATCCCCTTGATCAACTGCTTGGAATAGTTGTTTTTGTAAACAATAACCTCAGCCCAAAATATTCTTCTTTGAACCACACAAACCAAATGACTTCCTCTTCTTCACAAAATAGAGTCTCCTCATATACAGCATATTTTAATGCATCAGCATAGGCTTGATCCATCGGCAAATAGTGCTGGTTGTTTGAATCATAATAAGGGAATCTCTTTCGTTTAACTGTTTCGGATCGACTTACGTCTTGGCAAAATGAAGTATACAAGATCAATTCTTCACCCTGATAGATATCGACTAACGTATACGAAGCAAACGCCTCAATTAGTTGCTTTTTATACAAGGAAATTTTTAGTTTTTGGATATTAGAATTCACCACACTTTACATAAAATTAAATTGACACTTGTTATAAGTGAAAACACCTCAACCTTTGATATAGGTAGAATTTCATTCAAAAACTAAGGTTAATTATACAATTGACTATCTTCTTTGATACTAAAATCTTTTCAGCAAGACTATTTTATTCAGCATAATCCTCTTCCTCCTCTTTCTTATATACCCTACATCTTTGAAAGACTAATCCAGATACAACCAATTCAAGATGCCAATTTTCTTCCTCATTAAAAAATCGCAATTGAATCCAATTTCCTTCTAATTGCTTTACACTTACTTGACAAATCTTTTTGGTATTATTAGTCCAATTAAAGGTTTTTACTGCTTTGATAAAACTATCGCTCAATTCAATTTCAACTGTGTCATAGTCCATGAGCCACCTTCCCCATTTTTCAACCGCTATTGCAGGCTTTATGGAGGTACGGATGCACAAGGTATAATACGATAAATCAGTTGAAAAAGAGACAACCGTTACTTCTGTTAGTCCTGCTGGGTATAACTGCTTCAAAAAATAATTGCGCATGATAATTTCTATAATATTCATGGCACATTCCGATAAACAAATAAGCACTTCAATCTCATATTCCTCAATTACAGCCAACGCTTCATCGGTGAGTTGGAAAAGAAAACATCAGAAATATTGGCACCAAGTATTTTTTTTTCTATTAATTCTTCCATAATTTCATCAGAAATCATTAAATCTTCAGCGCATCCCGTATGTGCACCTAACACTCGAATACTATTTTCAATGAGTTGATCTTTACTCGCTTTGGACAAGGATTTATCCTCCCAAACTTGCACAATCAATTTCTTGATTTTCATCTTTTCCACTCTATTTTCCTCTTCATCAAAAAAGCGTTCACTTTTCATAAAATCTGCCCACTCTTTCTCTATGCGATATAGCGCTTTTTTATAGTTTTCCATTAGTTTCTATTTCTATTATAACCAACAATTCGATAGGATTCTCTTGGAATTTTTCCAGATATTAAAACTTCTTGATCTTTTCGAGCATATTTCCATGCTGGTTCGAGCAAATCTTCACGTGTAGATGGATCCCATCCATTAGAAACATCAATAGCTCTAGATTCACCCAACAAATCAGTATTGATCTCAATAATTGTACTAGTATGCATTTTTCCTCTCCATGGTTTAGGATCAGCGTATCGTCTAGCTGTTTTTAAACTTTTTGTTGTAGATAAAAACTGTGTTTTCCATGAACCATTGTCTATATGTTGTTGTATAGTGGCAACGCCATGTACATCATCTGGATAAATATCTTGTCTGTTACGTCCAAAAGGCTCCTGCTTGTCATTTAAAGCCCTATATACAAGGATTAACCCAAACACGTCCAACCAAATCGTTGGATCCGATACATACCCATACAAGGTTGGATTTCCACCAGCAAGGCCAATAGGATCCTGGCTGATGTAATTACCTACACTCGGATCATAGTATCGAAAGCGGTTATAGGCTAACCCCGTCTCAATATCTAGGAGCTGTCCAGGATAAAGGTAGTTACAAAATCCGGCATCCCCAACAGTCATACGCGCATTTCCAAAGCTATCGAGTTCGCGTTCCCAGACCTTATCTCCCGTGTCTGTATAGGCGCGGATAGGCGTTCCCAAATGATCGCTAACCAAGCTGTATCGCTTGTTGCCTTTGATCTTTGCCATAGGCGTAAAGCTATCTTCCTCAAACACCCAAGTCATGATATCGTCAACTGTAGTTACTCTAGCATCGAAAGTTTTGTACTCATGCAAGATGACATTACCTTGCCATACATAATGGGTTGTCGCACTTTTATAGCGCTTGCTCACCCGTCTCCCCAAAGCATCGTATTCAAAGGTTATAGCCTCTCCATCTGGTCGCACCACCTGACTCAGCATACCCGAACCATTCCAGTAATACGCCCACTTTTTACCCGCTATCTTCTCTATTTTTTCAATGAGATATCCCGCTTTATCATACGTATACTTTGTCGTTTTCGTTTCAATTAAGCGATTTTTAGTATACACTCGATCCTTACATCCCAACTGTTGATATAGGTTTCCACTGGCATCCACTCCACGCCCTTCTATTTCATTTCCCTCATAAACAACGTGTTGTAAAAATCCTCTTGGATCGCGTCTATACTGCGTTAATTTCTGTCCTTGATCAACAAATTGACGCAATCTTCCGCCTTCTTCCCAGGTGTACTGTCGGTGAAATTGAGGAACTGCCACACTGCTTTTTTGTTGTTTAGTCACGCGTATGTTCTGCATTTGCCCCATTGAATCATAGGACCACGCTTGCTGCATGCCGCCTGTGTAAGCTCTGGTCAATTCCATACCAAAAGAATCATAGGTTTGCATAACCTTCCAATCGTTGAATTCGCTTTCAATACAATTACTGCACACGTCAAACTGATAGTCAAATTTTGCGCCTAAACTACTGCTTAGTCCAATGCGACGTCCATAAACATCATAGGTACTTTCAACCTGATGGTCATTAAAACACTCCTTAATCACCTGACCCTCTTTGTTATAGCTTAGCTCCAAAACACCGGTATCATTTATCGCTTGGCACAAAGCACCACATTCATAAACAAAGGTTTCACTGCTTGCATCGCTGTAATTAACCTGTATCACCCGTCCCATTTCATCGTGTTCATAAGTCTTCCATCGATTTGCACTTCGTTCTTCTATGATCCAACCCGCTTCATTGCGCTTGTACTTCTTCTCTAATCCATCGAATCCTCGCTCACAAATGACCTGTCCCACGGCATCCAATTCAAAGTGATACAGCTGTCCTTCTTCATTTTGAATACTGCGCAATCGTTCATTTGAATCGTAGCTATAACGGACCCGTTGACCAGCCTCACTTTTGCTAATCAGCTTGTGCATGCCCTTATATTGGTAGTAAATATTGCGATGGTGATCTTCATAGTGAATCACATTGTCCAGTGCATCGTATTGCAACTGAATAACATTCCCATCTAATTCATAGACTACTAATTCACGTCCTAAGTAGTCTAATACACGTTTTTGCAAACCACCGTTGGGATTAATACTGTGGGTACAGCGATTCCACAAATCGTATTGATATTGCGTTCGTTCACCAGCTGTACTAACCATCGCTATAACGTTGTATTGCTTATCGTATTCCAATGTTGTGTATATTCCCAACCCATTGCTAATCCTCGACAAGAGTCCGTCTTCATTATAGAAAAAATTGGTTTTGGCCCCCAGTGGATTGCATTTTTCGCGAATGCGTCCTCCAGCTCCGTATTTATACCCCCACTTCCCTCCACGGGAATCGACAACTTCCGTTGGTAAATAGGGGAAATCTGAATCTTCATAGTTCAGCTGCGTAAATTGGCCATCGGGTTCTATCACTCGAATTACATTGCCTAATTCATCTCGAATTTGGTTTTGTACATTGCCCAAAGGGTCCATACTTCGTTCTAATTCACTGTATTTGTTGTAATACTTCTTCCATACTGCGCCATTTGGATCAATCGTTTCATACACCACTTGATTTTGATGCTTGTAAATCGTTGTATTCCCTTCGCCGTCTACGACCTGAGTTTCTCCCTTGTAGTACGTCAGTTTAACGTGTTGAATTCCGCCATCTCCCCAAGATTCAATGCAACGTGCCCCTGTCTTTTTGCCCTCGTATTTAAAAAACCAATGATGCCCATTGCGCCAAGTTTCTTCCACTAGCAAATGATTTTCGTATTTCATGCGTTGTGGTTGTCGTATTTCATCATAATGGACAATCAAATTGCCTGAAGTGTCATAGTCATATTCACTGATACAAACTGCTGGCATATTCATTTCTGGTGCATCTGTCCAAACCTTAGTTAGGCGTCCTTGTTTATCACTCTCTATTCGATATACTCGACCAACTGAATCTAAAATTTCGGACAACGTTCCATTGGAATCATAAGAAAAACGAATAGCAAATCCCTCATGCGTACAGATTGAAGCTAACAAATGAACGTCCTGTTTCGTTGGAAAAGAGTACGCATGAAACAGATACAACTCTTCTGATTGATTTTTGATGTAGTAATACCCATCAGAGTGAAAACACAGCCAAAGTTTTTCTGAACGATGATATCGAGGTGTTGGGAATTCGCGCGTTGGAATACGATCAAAATTAATCAATCGTCCATCCCCTAACCTCACTTGTGCTCTTTGGTACTCTTTATTAATGAATAAGGCCCAATCATAGCTGTGGTGCCATCCGTATCCCAGAGGACCACAATAATCACTATCACTATACCAAACACGCTCAAAAGACAAGGGAATAATCCCTTTAAATTTAAAATCTACACTATCTGTAAATAAATCTCCCCCAGCCACATCAATAGGGTGTCCAACATAGGTTTTTAATTTTTTGTCTATCTTATTGTATAATCCTTCCGTATACTTGTGTTTAAACAATCGTTTATTTATTCGATTTAGTGCTCTTGAAAAACTGCTACAGGGTTTTCCGCTATCCAAATTTTTCTGCACTTGTTTAATGCGTTTCACTTTTAGTTTAGTGAACCCTGCCCGAACAAGAAATTTAGGTGATCCTAGTGGATTAATCGGACAGGGAACAGGATTGGTTAACACCATATGGGTTAGAGGAATCGGTACGATCATACCAGTAGGGACGTAGAGTTTGGCTTTCACTCCACTTTCGGGGTCAGGAGGACCACTAGCATCGTGGATAGACGTCATCCCTATATCTGAACAGGCGTTTTGCAGATGGACAGGGGAGCCAACTAATGGGGAACCATCTGCTATAACAAACATACTGCCTAACCATGAATGCCCCCTATTCTTCATTATCGTGTTCTCTGCTACAGGATGAAAACCACCTCCTCCAGGCGCATGTTGAAAGCAGCGAATACTAGTTCCAGCAACAGTACGAGGCAAAGCATGCCCCACTTTTACTGATGCTCCGAGGTTACTAATAAATATTCGTGCAAAACTGGTTACACTCGCAGCCACATCATTAGTGACTGCCGCATCTTGTTCTCCTATCAGATTTTGCTCAACCAATACATCCGTCCCCATTTCAATCGCTTTAAGTCCCCCAATACTCGCTGTCATAGCCACTAAAGCAAGAAAATCCTTTGCGCAAAACGACAGCCCCATAAAAGGGTGAGGCAATGGGACTGGCGAGGGCGAGGGCGGAATCATCACCATATGAATATCAATCAAATTCAAAACGGGATCCAATTGTTTAGACACAGGTAAACAACCGATTCCCTTAGCAAAATTTGTAGTTCGAATTAAGGGTAACATCAAAGCATCGCTGAGGTTATCTGCAAAACTCGTTATGGTAGAGAAGGCGGCTAGTCCACCATTAGCAACATTTACAATCGCTCCAACTATCTTTTCCGCCTGATTTAGATTCGGATCGTTAACAATATTGTGGTGTTTATTATATATATCGGTAAAAGTATTCTTATACCCTTCGAATTTAGATTCAAATGTTTCGGAATAAAAAGACTTGTTATCTTCTTGATTAAGGACATTTTCTTCCTGACTACCAACAAGTTCATCTCTTAAGGTGTTTCTCTCTATCATAGTGGTTCATCTCTTAGTGATCAAAATTTTCACAACTTTTCCCCCTACAAATCATTATCTTATCCTTTTCATACCCTACTGGTGAGCAGCTTTTATCAATTTAACCTCTACCTGAACTAATTAGTAGTCGAAACCATAGACCAAGGCCTATAAAAGCAATTCCTGATACAATGATCCCCCAAGAAATAATACCATTCAATCGCCGTGCTACTGCCTCGCCAAACACATTTTTAATCCATGTAATATTCGTAAATACACCTGGTCCTCCTGTATCGTACATCCATTCATGTCCTTTCATTGACCAATACCATATCACAACACCAACTAACAATAGGACTACGCCAGGCAATTCGGGAAATACTTGTACGAGTTCAACGACCCATCCATCCTCTTGTTTACTCATTTTAATTTTTTATTTACCATAATACTTTTTACACTTTTAGTTTTGATTCTCCATTGTTCTCCTAACAACGGTCGAATAATAGTATCCAGTTCTGTATCGGAGATGTAATCCGTATATCGAGAGTCTAACACCTCTTTAATCAGTAAGCGATATGTTGATGCTTGAGCCAGTGATTCATTCAAATTTACACCTAGGCGAATCCCCTGGTTTAACGCCTCATGCTTCAACTTTTTATCTCCTTCTTTATCCGCTGCTATTGCCAATAATCTAAAAGCCTCTACCTGCATCAAATGATCCTGACGATGAGCGTAATAGGCTTCTCCCCTTTTAAAATCTTCTATTGCCCTTTTACTCTTCTTGACCATCATAAGCAAGCTCCCTCTAAACAGATGCGTTTGTCCAGCCAGGTTCTCTAACAACTCTTCTGGAAGTAATCCAACAATTTCTTGCAGGATTAGTATCCCTTGATCGATATAGTGAATTGCTTTTTTAAATTGCTTTTTTCCAAATTCAGAAGTAGCTAAAGCACAGTAAACCATTACCTTTTGAACCTGCCAATAGGCATTTTCATTCTTGTTATGCTCTGCGATCGCTAGACATTTTGTAGCGTGTTTATCAATAGCCTTATCTTGTTTTTTATCGATAGCCTCATAGAGCTGTACCAGGTGATATCTGTACTTTGTGTCTGGTGCCTCAGGGTCACCCATTGCAGCAACTTCTTTTATAGCTTGTGCTAAACCAAAATGATGAGACAAAATTTGCGTGGACTTTGGAGCGTAATTCTTGAGTTCGTTGAATACTGGTCGTTCAAATGTGTCAGATAAAACAAGGCGTATTCTGGGATGCAATTCCAGTTTCGTTAATTCTTTTAGCCAATGGAGTATATACTTTGCATCCTTACTTTGATAATCTAAAACACAGACGCAATGCGAATCTTCCTCAAATTCAACGCTTTCGCAAAAGGCATTAATATTCGATACAAATAGTTCAGCTACATTACTCGTTGAAGAAGCGGTTAAATCCATAGTCCACGGAATATAGTTTGCCTCAATTTCCTTGGGTTTATCAGCGTAATTCCACAAAAAAATGGACATAAAAAGCTCTTCTACCAAGGCCTTACTATAGGTATTCACCTGAAGCAAGGGCGACTTAAAAACGAAAACAACATCTTCAATCTCATTGTCCATGGCAACCATATAGTCGTAAAATGTTTCTATCATTTCCCAATCATCTAATGCAGTGCGAAAAACAAGAAAAGTAAATGTTTGAGTATAACTTAGTTCAAGGTACTTCAACTCAAACTCTTCTGCTCTTTGCTGAATAGGATTGCTCTCCATAACTTTAATTTAGTTTTACGATGGCCCCTTCAACAGCTGCTGTTCCACCTGCAGTTAACTTGGCATTTAATCCACCACTCACTGTCACAGTACTATTGCCGTCAATTGTTGTAACTTTTGACGTGAGTTTTGCTTCATTATGCTCCGCATCCAAAGACAATATTGCTTCCCCACTTTGTTCTACCAGTTTAGTTGAGGCAATATTAGAAATGGTTTTACCCTGTAAATACAACTCCTCCCCCTCTAGGGTAATCTTTCCATTTTCTTCAAGTACCAGCTTCGATTTTCCCGATTGCATCTTAATTGCTTTTGAACTCTTCACCAGAATAGCTCCTTCCCCATCGAGTTCAATAAAATTCTTATTCTTGTCTATAATTTTCACACCATTTTCATCATTGAATTCGATGATATGACCACTTTTAGAACTCCAACTTTTAATTCTATTTTTACTACCGCCTCCAGCACCTATTTCTCCATGAAATAGACTTCCCATTACGATAGGTCTATCAGGATGTTTGTTGATAAAGCCAATGATCACTTGATCTCCAACTTCTGGAACTGTCATAAAACCTCGATTCTTGTCTACTACAGTACTGCTTCCTGCATCTGGCGTCATAACGCGAACAAAAGCCGTACTTTCATTTACTTCTTGCCAATCAAACTGCACTTGAACACGTCCTTTATTTTGAGGATCTACATTGTTAATTACTGTTGCAATTTGTTGTTCTATAACTGGAGTTTCGTAAACAATACGCGGAATAAATCCTGTATCTGCATCGACAGCTTCAAAGTATCCCTTATAAATACCCAATGCATTAATTTCATGCCGGATACTTGTAATCATTATCTTCGTAAAATATTGATTTTCTTTACTTTGAGATTGAACCACATTCAATTCTACTTTGCATCCAGGATATAAAAAAGGAACTGTAGTTGTTCCTGTAATAACAAAAACACGCATGCCTTCACTTCCAATAAGTCCTTTTTGTGCTTGAGTTATATCTTGATTAGTCGTTGCCTTTATAGGGGCTACTTGTAAAGAAGGTGTTGTAAAAATGCGTTGTGATTTTTCATAAGCCGCCTTGGCTAAAGTTCCTTTAGTCTTTAATTCAGTATCACCTATTGCGCTTAAGAGCTCATTATCTAGGCTATTATAGCCGTATAGTTCTCGGTTAACATGTTGCACTGCTAGGCTAACTTTTACCTGATCAATATCACGTCCATAAGTCAGAGAAATTGGTGCCTCTGTCTTAGGAATATCTCCAAAATACAGGGTTTCTCCATCATAAAAGAATTGCTCACCATAGGCCTCTGCCGTACGGGCCAAATAATTATAAGCTGTCTCATTGTATTGGCAACTATAGGCAAGATTTACTGGATTACTGGATTGAATCGCATACTTATATTTTCCTTTTTGAGTATAGCCTTCTTCCAAAATAGCTTGGACTACTGCCTGTAAAGAAATGGGATTGGCTCCTCCAAAGCTCTGTATATTAGGAGCTTTATCAAGTAAAATAGTCGGACTATGTCCACTTAGGATAATATCTCCATGGCTTCCTTGCTTTTGTTCAAAGCTAACTTCTGTAATAATGCCAACAAAATCCCGTTCAGGTTTTGCTGCGCTATTTTTATAATAAAAACGCACTAAAATACGCTTTCCTAATAATTCTTGGGTATGCACCATTTGATAGGTTTCGTTCCCACCTAGTGCATTGTGATGTAAGGATAATTCAAACGCATGATGTCCCTTGATACATTGAGTCAATTGAAATTTTTTAATACTCAAACATTCAGTCCCCTCAATTACAATTTTTAAACCTACTAAATGATTGACACCCAAAAGCGTATGATTGGCAATTGCTTTTGCATTGTGCGCTACATTTGAATTGGTTGTACTAACAAATGAAGCGTTACTATTGTCAGAAGAGGTATTGGTTTGCTCAGGCTCCTTGGCATCAAATAAAGTTTTACTTGTCATAAACTACGCTATCTTACAATAGGATTAATTAGTTACTAACTACTTATAGGAGAAAATGCTCCACAATTGTTGGAGCTCATTTGATAGAAAGTAGAAAAGAAAAATACTAGTATTCTAGGACTTACCTTATCCCCCCCTATATCCATTTGAGATCTGATGATTCGAAATGGAAGAACATGTTAGGATCACATCTCAAACTAGATGGAGATCGACCTACCTAAGTATAAAAGAAACCAGAACAAGTATGAAGTAAGTAAACAAAACCATTGGATTATACAATTTGCATTGCTACAGGAAGCTTTGTAAAACAAACTTTATACCCATTCTGGGTTCTAAAAAACAGTGTACTAACTTCTAACTCAACTCAATTATGCACTTGGCCAAGTTCCCTGATATGCAGAATTTCCATAATCAATCTGCTCTGCACTCACCACAAAAGAAATATACATGGCATTTGAATTAATTGCATCAAAATCAACATGATGCTGGATCACATATCCATTAGACCATTTCAACGAAATTAAAGTACCTTCTTCATGAGATTTATTGAAGATAATCTCTCCAGTTGTTGGTTTGTACTTACCATTAAGCAAACTTTCTAAAATCTCTGATTTATCAGTTGCTTCTACAGTAATAGTAATAAGAGCATTGGAAGGATCTGATGCTACCCGTCCTGAAACATCTACAGAACGAGATACACCGTACTTCAGATTTAGTACTTTCTGTGCGTCGCCGCCATTGAATTTTAATACAGCTCTTGAATTGTTTTCTGCCATAGTTTTTAGTTTTAAATTATTACTAGATCAAACTTAAAGAGTATTTTTAAATCCAACTTTATTTTTCTGCTGTTTTTAAAAAAATAAAGGGATTTTACTGTTAAAAAACAATAGAAATTAACAAATCTAAATATTAATACCCAACAAATACACAATTCAAAGAACTATAATGCAATACCCTATAGAAAGCAAATACAAGGTAGTTAAAATCGTATTTCACCTCCTGCTTTTGAGTTAAAATTGACGGGGTTACCTCCGTATTGAATTAATCTTGTACATATTCCGCCTCCCAATCATTACCATCATCTCCTTTATGCCCATCTAACTTAATTACAAAGCTTTTTGCGGGGAAATAAGGTGTTAGACGGATATCGAGCCACACGCGGTCTTTTTGATGCTTATCTTGCTCAAAACGAACGATTTTAAATTTTTCAATCAATTTATCCGCTCCCTTAATACCATCTAAGAACTGTACAATTTGCTTTCTCAAATCATCTTCATTTTTTGCATTCCAATTTTCAAAGGCTCTGCGATTTAAGAAATCAAGCAAAACTTTAGTTACATAATCGAAAACACGAACTACAGAATACGTTTGCAATCCAATATTATCTCCATCAAATAAAGTTTTAGCAGAAAAAGCCATAATTTTTCCATATTCATTGACCATAGGGACAAGTCCCATTTTTTCAAGCTGAGAGATTTCACTTTTTTTGAGTTCAAACTTAACAGCATCAACTTCGTTGATTCCCCCATGTTTTTTACCTGCAGCGACTTGGGACATTAGTGTTTTGTGAATCTTCCCCATAAGAGAAGTTGAAGGAGCAATAAACACATCTTCTTCTTCTCCTACCTCCGTTGCTCGACCACGACCAACCAACCAATTACACGTCATAATAACATTGCTTTTGTGAACATCACCACTGGTCAAATTGCAGAATTAAACAAATCAACGACATCATCTGGCTTATCTAAATTCGCAAAATCCGTCAATAACATGACCTTGTTTTCATTGCAAATTTTAGCCCATTTATCGACGACCATATTAGATCCCATATAACCGGGAATGGATAACAAGGAATAATTGTCTCTTAAGTCTAATCGATCATAATACAACTTAAATTCTTCTGCAATAAAATTGATGAATACTGGGTTGTCTAGATCCGTTATTTGTTCCATGGACGCATTGATAATATGTACATTATCCACTTTATCTAATTCTGTATTTTTATAAAACTGTGCCATCGTTCGATAGGAAATCTCTAACTCACGACTTCGAAGCAACGCTTGTTTTAAATTGCTTTTTAGGCATGTTACGGCTTGTGTTGCTTTTTCTTTACAAGCATCAATCAGCGTCGCTACAGGTTGTTCAGATTCTAATAATTCCAACCATAACTGAATATTTTTCAACAAATCTTCACGCTCTTCTCTTTTACTTGAATCGGTAAGAAAAATTTGCTTTCGCGCCTTACGTTCGGGATTCATATTTGCCATACCGTCCACCACAGTTTCAACAAATCCAAATCCACCTAATTTATCTAGCGATTTTCCAACGACCGTCGAACTTAGCATACTCTGTTGTGCTTGATTGGATACTTGTTGTGCTTCTTGATCTAATTTTGCCATGTTTTTTTACTTTTCTAATTCTTTTGCAATTGCTTTTAATGTATCGGCAAATTCTTTTTTTGCCTCTTGGTCTTCCAGTACTTTTCGAAGTACTTTATTGACGCGCATTTGTTTAACAATCTTATTGTACTGTTCTTCCTCTACTTTCAGTCCTTTTAAAAAGGCCGAATTTTCCACCATTTTTTTAGGCGTAAAATCCCCTAAATTCTCGAATCTAAATTCTTCTTTTACCGTTTGACCTGTTGTGGTCTCATGTTCCATCGCTAAGCTTGGTCCATAATAATTGAACACCGCTTCAACTGTTTTCAAACCTGCAACGATTTCAGGTGAAACCGCGTCATCCGTTGTAAGTTTGGCGACTAATAAACTTTTATTGCCCTGTATTTCTTGAATTGCTTCGTTAGCATCTACTTTTACTTCATTTCCGCCAACACCATAATTAAACATTGTCATTTTCTTGTTCTTATTTAAATTAAAATTATTTTTTTCGCTGTTTGAAACCGTTTGTTTATCTTGATCCTTATCAAAATCTTCCTTCTTATTTCTGCTAAAGGCCTTTGCCCGGAATACCTGGTCCAGACTTACTTCTACAGATTCTGCAATCGACTGTACTACTTTTTTTACTTGATCAAACAGCACCATATACTTTCTTTCTAATCCAAAACACTCCAACCGCGATTTGTTTTCGGCGTGGGTGTTACATCCAGTTCTGTAATGATGATATTTTCCTTGCGTTGTCCGATATAATCCAACTCGCTTAGTTGTAAAAAAATCTTTTCCAAACTGTTTAATAGAAGCTGTATTTGATCCAAATGCAGTCCACAGTCCACATGCTGATACTTTATTTCCGACACATGAATTAACTGATGCAAAAAAACATGAGGAGCGATATCACTCCATTCGCCAATATAGTTGAGCATTTCCTCTAGTTCTACTGGAGATAGTACTTGTGTTGCTTGATGTAGATGAATAGCCAATTGCGAAAAACACGACACAAAATAAATAGGTGATACATGAGGGATCACGTTCCTAAAGTGAAAATAAACACTACCGATATCATGAATGAGTATCTGGCACAATTGCTTCACACTAGTTGCGAGTTTTGAATTTTGTTTGTCTACCAGATTTTTTTGAAAAATGCGCATCGCATACTTTTGTAGCATGGGCATCGATGTTGCTGCGCGATTGTATGAATTAAGTAGTAACGGATGACTCATCATACTCGTACAAGGGGGGATAAAGTGCAAATCAGGTTGTATTTTTTCCCCTTGAACAATCACTTTACCTAACACAATAAAATTGGAATCACTTCTTAATCCATCCGTATCAAAAGAATTTACGGGCATAAAATCTATCCGATGTTTTGGTTTAGTAAAAGGATATCGGGGAGGACTTTCTTCTAAATCAAGCGTTCCATATGGAATTTTATCAAAGGGATTTACCGAAACAATCAAGTAGTAGGCGATATTTTGCTGATGTAACTCCTCTCCCACTACTGGAATTAATCCCTTTAAACTCGTTGTAAAATCGGTGAGATCAATTCTAAAACCTGCAGGAGTTAAAGCACTACAACGCTTAATAATCACTTCAACATCCCCCGTTAAAGAATCAAAAACTTCAAAAATGGCTTGCTCGCTCTTTCTAGAGCTTACGGGTAACAAACCATAATTAAATACATTGGTAAAAACAGCGCGTACCTCTCTAAATCCATCCAAAATAAAATTAGTGTGTGCATCAAAGTGTTGCTGCGAAATTTTCATACCGTCAACCCAGTTAACGGCTTCATATTTTTCGGAATTTATCATTTTCATTCGTCTATTTGTTGTTTGTATTCGATCACGCGTTTGCAAATAATTACATCGTTTTCCCTAATTTTATTTTGGGCCATATCGAGATCAAAATCAATATAGTTTCTCAAGTGAAAAAGAGAGCGTTTTACGTAAAAAATCCAGGTATAATACACGCCCTCCTCATTGCTCAATTCGATTGTATTCCCTGCATTTTTGAAGTTGTAATCCTCCAATACTTTCTGAAACCAATCGCCAAAAGTAAGTCCAGTCAAAAGTGTTTTTGCCTTAATCCTAAATTGATGTCCATCTCTGCCATTTTTACTTAACTCCAGCGTAACTACTCTAAGTTTATTTAAATCAAAACCATCTAAATCAAACACTTGTTTATTTTCATCATAGTTCCACGTCTTATAAATACTAAAGGGTATCTTTAAAAATTGAACGTAGCTATAGAAAAAAAGCAAGGGTATTAAAAAAGTAAGGCTACAAGAAGCGGCTAACCATGCATACCCTTTAAAAGGGCTAAGCCAATCGAAAAGATAGACAAAGAGCATTGTCCCAAACAGCAGTAGAAATACTGTGATAGTCAATTCAAATAGCATTGATAATCCTTCGGGGATATCGGGAGCTTGAAATCGCTTTAGTATTTGATGTAAATGGATCCAACCCAATAAGAAGTAAAGAATACTCCCAATCAAGTACCAATAAGGGTTAAAAGTATTTCCTGCAAAGCCAAATACTCCAGGTAAGCTAAGCAGTACACCCCCAACCAAAAGGTAAAAAATTAGTTCTTTAGACTTGATAAAGGGCAATTTTTTTTTCAGCCAAATCAGTAAAAAAGCAAGTACAACAAGTACTGTTGGTATAATTAAATATTGAATAAAAAAGGCTTTTATAAATTCTATGTGCATAACGATTGTTGTTTATAGTTCACAAATAGGTTGAATATCCTAGTAAGCTATTATTGTTATTGTCTAGTCGAAATGACTCTTTCTCTTTTTGGGTAAGGAAGTGTTCTATCACAGTAGCAGTAACGGGTAAACAATACTCGTATAGCGCTTGTAACAAAATCCTCAAAGGTGTTCCATCCAAATACAAATGCAGATCCGAATAAACAATTGGCCCAAAGTGAAACATCCAACTTTTTTCTCCATCAAAATGATCATCGACTAGTACACTCGTTAATCCCAGTCGTATATTTCCCAAAACCAAGGAAGAGGAAATTGCTTCAAATTCTGCGATTACATTGGGAATAAAGTAAATGGTTACAGGTAGTTTAAAACAAGTACTTAAGCACTGCTCTATCCATTCTTTTTTGCCTCTTGCCACGTGAAAATAGGGAAGCAAAAAGGTAAAAATTCGCGCATTTTTAGCGTCCAAAAGCTTTAATAAGGGCCATAATTCTTCTAACAAGACTAAATATTGATTGTGTTGATCCAACCCGTCAAAACTAGCAGCGAGATCTAAAGCTTTTAATTGGCTGAAATAGATTTCCATCTCAAAAGGTTGGAAAAAGGAGCGTGCTTTTTGTTCAACAAGCCTTTCCTGTCGAATTTGATCCACTACATCCGTAATATTTTTTTGCCCTCGATTAAGGGAAGGTGGATGAAAGATACCTTCAGGCAAATAATCATAAAGACCTTCTCTATAGGTTTCAATATGAATTATTTTTTCTTTCACCTCCATGTATTCCGCTTTAATACACTTTAGATCTTTGTGAAAGCTGCGATTATTACTCCCTAATCGCTTCAAAAAAACACCATCGAGATCGGGGTAACATTTCCAAATAGTATAAGCAATTACCTCTGTTTTATAATCCGTCTCCAAGCTATTGTAATCTTGGACGTATAGTTCATTGATATCTTTCATGTACTAGGCTTCTTCTTCATTCAGATGACCTCCTCTAAAATGGACCAGATACGTTATTCCATCGATTGATCTACTCTCAATTTCTTGCTTTAAACTACGCGAATAATCCGCCCAATACAGTGTCCCCATCTCTTCATAATTATCTACTACAATTTCAATGTTTACTGTTCGTACAAAGCCTTCTTTCGGCTTATCACTTACCTGTATCCCTTTGGAAATAGCTATATGCTTACAATTCGCTTGTAAAACCATTTTACAATAATTTTTTACGTCTTCATTTGAAATAATTTTATCCCGCGTGGTTAACGCATATTTATAGGCCTGAATGACATCCGTCCCCGTCTTTTCTCGTTCTCCTCCTAAAGTGGTACTCAACAGCGTAATGTGCCTATTGACGTTCGTGTACACTTTATCTTGTTGACTAAGCTGAATGCCTTTTCGAATGCTATTAGCTAGTGTACAATGGGTAACCCAATACGTTGCTTTTACGTATTCAGTCTGTGCCATTGGCTCTACAATGACATAGTGGACCTCATTAGCTACACGGCCATTCACAGCCTTGACTTTCTGATCTAATGACTGCATCTGATCCACCATCTTCTTGAGCGCATCAATCACTTTATCTCGATCCAAAATCCCAAAGGCTGAAACCTCATCTCTCGTTAATTCTATCACCTGTGTAATAAGATCAATAGCATTACGCTCACTAAATCGCTCCATTCCTCCTTTGCGAACGGTATATAATCCTTGCCTTAAACTGTTGTTCTCCGAAAAGAGAATCTCATTGTATATCCTTGCATGACTATCGACAATCTGCTCCGTATATAAAAAGGCTTCTCCAACTTGTGTGACCAATGGAATCGTATTTCCCATAATGTCCAAACTCGATTCATTCTGTCTCCACCCTCTGTTGTATACAGGAAAGGCATTCAAGTAAAAAGAAAAACCTTCCATAATTTCTTGGCTATATTGTGCTGGAAAATCGATTTGAATCCAAAGTAATTTTTTGTCTTTTATTAAGTTTTGAGCTTCTTCATTGCGATTTAAAAAAGCGATAGCTTCTGGCACAACACCAAGTGCTAAATCTTCCATCTTTCGTTTAAATCCACTTAATTCTATGAATTTACCTGCATAAATCGCCTTAATATTCTCTTGAATTCGATTTTCAATAGAATAATCCTCAATCGTTGCTTCATATCCGCTTTTATTTACTTGGTTTGAATAGGATAACCCACCTGTAACCACTAAGGGTTTACCTTTCGCTGAAGCCTTGATAAACGGCAGCAATTGATACACAAAACCCAGACTCTCGTAGGTAGGATTATCGCAATACAAACTAAAGCGATCAGGAGTATATTCTGATTCATATCCACTGAGATCCAAAGCCAGAAAGAGTTGATTATTCGCTATAGCTCGATCGAGTTTTACGATTGCTCGACTGTTGTAAAAAACATCATACTCCCAAATTCTATTCCCAATTAAGCAATAACAGACCTTGGATTTAACAAGTTGTACATGATCTACAGCAGTAAAAGGAATATCAAGTTTGAGATCCGCCACTGCTTTCACATTTGAAGTAAATATCTTTTTACTGTAAAACTCTTGGTGATTCAACAAAACTTCTCTTGATTCTTCGGGATGGGTGATCGCTATAGCATGGGCAGGTCTTGGATAGGTATAAATACTCGGTGTCAATACTCGTGCTATTTTTTCTAAAATATTGACTTTGATATTTTCGATATCATTATTCACTTTAAAAATCTCCGTACTAAATGCATCAATCAATAAGGAAACAAGTGGATCCAGCGCATTGGGATTATGTACCCCCCAAAGTTTAGTAGCCTGATGAAGAATTCTTGCCTTTATGACTTCCTTTGCATGGTTATTTACAATCTTTTTCATCGCTTTATTTTTTTAATCAACCGCCATTGGACTTAAATAGATATGCGTGCTAAATGTATAGCGTTCCCCTATGTCCGTTAACGTCGCATTAATCCCTATTTTGGCTTTTTTTCGGATCTCCACAAAGTTTTTCGTCCCATAAGTATGTTCCACGTACTCCATATGTACTTGAATCTGGGGATCACAGATTCTCGGCTCATATTTCCTGATTTGTTCTAGTAAACTCTCTTCAAAAATGCATTCCCATTCCACAATTGTAATGGCATTATCAAACTCTAAATCCCATATCGCATTGCCATAATCAGGGTTAAAACGATTTTCTCCTTTTCGTGTCAAAATCAGCAACATCACATGTTGAGCAATACTTTCAGCCAAACTACACATGGGTACTAGCGATCCTTCCGTCATGGCAGTTTCTGGATTAAAAGGAAATTTTAAAAAAGTATGTTGCATCCATTTTAACTATTTAACAAGGTGAAAACAACAGATTCTCCTTGCCAATCAACTTGAATTTTTTGTCCAGCTACCAACTGTTCTCTTACAATCATTTTCGAAATAGGTCGTGCAATTTCTTGTCGAATCACACCATTGATCTGTCGTGCACCATATTGACTAGTAAATCCAGATAGGGCCAATTTTTTCCTTGCTAAATCCGAAATTTCAAAGGCAATATTCAATCGTTCGAAGGCATGAATTAAGGACTTCAACTGAATGGAAAAGATCTCTTCTGCCATGCTTTCTGTAATGGGTCCAAAAGGAACAATTTCTGTAATTCGACCGAGAAATTCTGGCCGAAAATAACCTTCCATGAGCTCCATGAGTTGCTTTGAAGTTGGAATCTCCTGCTTGCCAAAAGCAGTACGTATAGCATCACTGGCAATATTGGAGGTAAACAAAATCAAAGCGTTGCTGAAATCGCCTTCTTTTCCTAGTTTATCGTGGATTTTCCCCTCATCCATTAGCTGGAGAAAGACATCAAAAATAGAAGGATGTGCTTTTTCAATTTCGTCAAATAAAACCACGGCATAGGGTTGTTGTCTAATTTTATTGACCAACATTCCGCCCTCTTCATAGCCAACATATCCTGGGGGTGCTCCATAGAGTAAAGCAGCTGCATGTTCTTCTTTGAACTCTGACATATCAAAGCGAATCATGGCTTTTTCATCGTTGAAAAGCAAAGAAGCAATAGCTTTGGCGAGTTCTGTTTTTCCTGTACCCGTAGGTCCTAAAAAGAAAAAAGATCCAATAGGTTGACCTGGTTTATTCAATCCACTTCGGCTTTCCAGAATTGCATCTGTAACTATTTTTAGGGCGTGTTGTTGGCCCACTACACGTTGGCCTAGTAGTTCTTCCATTGTCAGGAGTTTCTCTTTTTCTTGCGCTTGTATTTTTCCCAAAGGAATACCCGTTTTAGCCGCCATAACGGCCGCAAGCTCCAAACTAGTTACTCGACCAAACTTTCGCGTACTATGTTCCAATAATTCGCCATAAATTGCCTTTATTTCTTGATCCAATCGCGCACTGGACATACTTTGTTCTAATTTGGGTTGTTCAGTTAAAAATCCCCATAAAATGGGACTAATTCTATTTTTCAATTGATTATACTGCCAAACCAGCTCTATTGCTTTGGCTTGCTCATCAACAAATCCCTGCAATAAACAGGAATCATAATCATTCCTCCATGACATCAACGCAGCAGTGGAACGATCATCCAACAGACTAATCGCCGCCATGGTGCGATCTAGTAAGTCCAAAGCCGTATCAGGTAGTTTCTTTTCTTTGGCATAGCGCTTGGCCAATGCCACACAAGTAACCAATGCCTTTTCCTCTACTTGAATTCCGTGGTGGGCTTCATAACTTCCAACAACATTCAACAACATTTTCACTGCCGTTTGTTCATCGGGTTCGACAATGTCTAATCGCTCAAATCGCCTGTTAAAAGCCAACGCTGGCTCAATAATCTTGCGATATTCCTCCACGGTTGTTGTACCAATAACGGTCAAAGTACCCTTTGCCAAGTCTGGCTTCAACAAATTGGCAATCCCTCCTAAACTTCCTTTATGATCCAGCAATTGGTGAATTTCATCGATAAAAAGAAGAGTATGTCCCCAATATTTACACTCCGTTAGCACCTTCTTCAAGCGATCTTCTACTTCACCCTTGTAACTCGTACCCGCAACAAGTTGACTTAGGTCTAACTGAAACAGTTGACTTGCTTTTAATAACTCAGGTACAGCTCCTTGAATCAACTGATGTGCAAATCCTTCAACCAATGTCGTTTTGCCAACACCTGGTTCTCCAACTAAAAGAACATTGGGCTTTGATTTTCGACCTAAAATTTCAACTAGCGTTCGAGTTTCTTGTTCACGACCAACCAAGGGCGAAAAATGTCCATTTTTAGCTTCATGAAGCATATTAATTCCATAATTTCCCAAAGCAGAGAACAATATTGAGCTGAATTCTTGTTCCTCGTCCAAGTAAAAAGATGAATCCTCTTGAGATTGAAAAGCCTGAAACAATTCTGCTTCTCTTAGTGATAAAGAACTTAACTCTTCCGCCGTAAAAACCGTATTGGGCTTTACCAGACTAGCCAATACACAAAAGGGCGTTATTTCTACAAGGCCTAATTTACTTCGCACATCTTCTGCATTATCCCACATCAATCGCAATGTACTTGCCGCTGTAATATCAGCTGTGAGTTGTGTCGTTTTAGGATATGCTTCAATTCTAACCTCTGCCCATTCATAAAAATAAGTTGGATCTTTATCGATTCGCTCTAAAAAATCGTATAAATCGATATTTTTATGCATCAATGCTTGTAAGACATGTGCTCCATCATATCTAGCATTATAATTTTCTCTCGCAATTGACTTCGCGATATGAATCACTTCTTCTACGGATTCATTGAATAGTACTGCATTCATATTCTCTTTTGTTTTTAAGGCATTCCTCTTTTCACGCGTTCTATATAATCCTTCGCGTGGCCTTCATTAATTTCATTTTTTGGAAGTTGTTCCTTGATTTTCTCATGCTCGACAGGTAAAAAATCAAAAGCCTGATCTTTTCTTTTTCCAGTACTATAATTTAATAGCGGGAGATAGGTTGTGTTTAACCAATAAAAAGTTTGGTTGTGTTGCTGAAAACGAACGGATTTATCTCCTTTGTGTTCCTCTATTTCACTGGCTTTTGTCTTAAAACTTGTAAAGAAATCCTCCAACATTTTCGCATTCATCCACCGGCTTTGCCTCCATTTTTTTAGTTGGAGATTCGACAGTGAATCAAGAGGTATTTCATACAGTCCCGTCTGTTGAAATAACCCAAGGAACAAGGTGTTATCAAGTAAAAATCTTCTCTTGAGCTTTTTAGGCAAAATACTTTTATCTCTTGCAACTTGGATATAATTGCGAATCATTTGCCGATTGGATACCTTCTTATTCTTAAAGACACCCGCATAAATACTGAGGTAATAATCGCGTAGTTGTTCCAATTCATCTTCATCCAACAACACACCATACTCCAAGACATTAGATTCAGCACCCTCTTGTTTTTTAAGTCTCCCCTTTTGTAGGTAGACATAAGTTTGATCGCCTAATAAACGAGCAATAGCTTGCGAAACATAACGCTGTTCTTGTGGAAAAAAAGGAAGGTACATCGGTTTTATTTTAGTCCGAGACATCCCCTGATCACTCCTAAAAACAGCCGTCAACGTACTATCTATCTTCTGATTATCCACAACAATTGACTGTGTTATAGCTTGTAGGGTCTTTTGCAACAAAAACGGCGTATTTACTTCTCCTTTTTTGGGAAATATAACTGCGCCTTGATGCATGCTTTGCAAAGGATAATTCAGTTGATAGACCCCTTCATTTCCGCGTGACAAATCAAATTCATTCGTTTCTACAACATTTTCATGGTGAATCAATTGTTGCTTTTTATACGGTACAAGCTGATCAGACGAAGTTTTAAGTACGTCTTCCGCAAACAGGACAAAATCGTTATAAGGATCCCTATAATTTGCCTGAACTTGATAAAAAAGTAAACGACAATGTGTATCGACGATTTTCGCAATGATATCTTGCTGTTTTTCTCTATCTTCTGTCTGTATTGTTTCACCAACAATAACCACTAGATTACTCTGGTATTCACGTGACTGCAAGAGGTTTTTCAAGTCTTCAATCGATTCATACAATGTTGTTTTGGTTGCTGTTGTCTCTTGAAAATCCATAGGTCGTTCAAAAGAATTAGCCCATGTTGCAAAATCCTTCATCTGTACTTCATACTGTTGTTTACTAGCTGGATCAACTTGATAGAAAAGTGTTGAATAGGAAATAGAGTCAAAGTGTGATTGCGGGTCAAATTGCGTTGCTAATCCCTGAAATATAGCTTTAAAAGACGAGACATGACGCATGACTTCCTGTGATCCATCGAGCACAAAAACTACATTCAGCTTTCGTTGCTCTTCTACCATTTTTTTATAGGTCGAATAGGATATTGACGCCCCATCCACATTGAAAATGCTGTTTTCCGTATAGTCCAAAAAATGATCCCAATAGCGAATCTCAAAATCATCCTTACTCCAGTGATAGGTCAAGGGATACAAATGATAAAGATCATTTATATCCTCTACTTCGGCGGAAGATATTACAGGTGTAAAAGCAGCAACTCCCTTTGGATTACCTAAGCCCAATTGTACGGCAGGCATACCGGGTGTTGATTTGATTCTGAAAGCCGTTCGTTCTCCCCAAATAGACAAAATACGCGCATCTACCCAACCATACTGTTTAGGATCCAATTGATCGGCATCAATTTTAGGGTTTTCTCCAATAAGTACTCGTTTTTGATCAGCCGTAAACATATAGGGGTAAACGACAGCATTAATTGGCATTTTACGAGTCGAAGGATGCAATAAGCTTGGGTCTTGAAATAGCGTGATTGAATCATTTTGTACAAAATCTTCACTATGAGTAATTACATCGGTATCCTGAAGTGATAGCAATCCTTTCAAGCGGAAACCGCTTGTAGCACTTCGAAGCGATTCGCTCCACAACAACAAATCTTTTTCGCGCATCCATCCTTGCGTGTTTAGTCGTGCTTTGTCCACTTGCCCATTCACTATACTACCTGCTTCGTATTTTATTACTTTATAGCGATCTCCGCGTTTTTTCAAAACAACAAAGGGATCAAAAAACAAAGCTTTCTTATCCGCCTGCTCATCCTTTGGGCTAGCATAAAATGACCCTGCTTCTCTCGAAGCAAAAACAATCCACGGCTTCGAATATTTTGGAAATCCAACCAACAATTCGTTGTCTCTCCACGGGTAAATCATACTAGATGGAGGTGTTTTTTGAACCGTAATTTTTTTCCCTCCACAGCTCCATAACCCTATTCCTCCAACAAATAATAAAGCCCATAATCTACGTGCAACCCGATCTTTCATCTCTAATTCAATATTTGTTCAACCGCAATTTTTGTCACACATTTCACTTCTTGATCAAAACCTACTTTAACCGATTGAATCACTGCATTGCGATCAAATCGCAGTCCCATACAGTAGTAATAAAACGAATTTTTTTTACTGGTATTCACCGAAACAAAAGCATTTTCATTATCACATAAATACTTTTTTACCAAATAGTTATAGTGCTCATTAAAAGCTACTCCTAGCGCGATTTGTTGCAGGTGTTCTTTAAAATCACTATCGATTTCTTTGTATTGTTCTTCCACATCTAATGCCTCCGTCAGTTTTTTAAATGAAGGGTGAATGGTTATGTTGTGTATCACAGGATACGCTGTTTCATCGGTATAGAGATATACCCGATACTCACCAGGTTCTTGATAGGTATAAATGACAAAAGGTTCTTTGGCATCAATCGTTCCTGTTTCTCCAAATTTCCAGCTGAATAAGCTAGCCTTAGTTGTATTGGCACGGAAAATCACATGTTCATACTGCATGGCCTCAGAAGGTGCATCTACCGTGGTAAAATAATCGCCATTATCCTTTTTTGAACTTGGTTTCACCTCAATAGCAACAGTTCGAGCTACCCTTTCATTAATCGTAAATGTCACTTGATAAAATCCAGGGTTTTTATAGCTGTGTGTCCCTTTATTCTCCATAGAAAAATTCCCATCGCCAAATTCCCATCGTTTTACTCCTTGAAAGGCGATATGATCTTCACTAACATGAAGCGTATCTCCGACCTCAAGTACCGTTGGGTATACGGTTATTTTCATCCCTGAAAACGGAGCGTAAACTTTTTTTTGGAAAAAGTAAATACCCCCTAGTAGCAAGAGCAAAATTCCTGCTAGAAGTAAAATCAACTGATCCTTATTTTTTCTCTTATAACTCATTTTATTTCGCCAATTGCATGTTCTTTCGTTGAATCAATTGTTGTTTCTTATCTTTAAAGCCAATGCTACATTCCTCAAACTCCTTGCGAAATTGTTCGGTATTTTCCGTTTTCCTTCCTACAATCTTTTTGTCTTCAAAATACATCTGATAAAAATTTGCTATTTGCCTATAGCCTTCCTTTCTAGGATCATAACTATTCGTATGGCTAAAAAAACTAGCCACAGCATCAATGCGTCTTGCTAGGTCATTTTCAACCTGAGGTTGCGGACTAGTAGCTTGCAGTTGACTGATTTTTTGAAACGTTTCTTTCATGACTGGCTCCACCGTCTTTTGTAGATCATTAAATTGGTTGTACTGTTCTACTAATTGGGCATCCAATACAGTTGTTTGTGAAAATGGCGACTGATAGGAAGACAAAAAAATCAAGCCTAATAAGAGCTGCGTGAGTAGTAACATGCTAACTAGATATAAAAATTGATAGGTACGCTCTTTTTGAGAAAGTGACTGAGATCGATAGTATCGCATTGGAAATTATTTAATGTTGAATTTTCGTATGGGATCATCATTTAACTCTTTGTGTACTGCTTTGAAACGGTTCAAGCATTCAGTTAGATCTTTTAAAGCCAATGCTTCTTCCGTATTCACTTGGATGATTTGACTTTTCAAAAGCAACAAACTATCCAGTTGAGTAAACAATAAATTATAATAACTGAAATCTTCTGATTTTTCGACTTTCACTAGATTTTTTATCTCTTGTACTTGTTTGATAATATACAGTTCTAATGCCCCGTCATTTTGCACCTTATCTGTGTTTAATAAGCGCATATAGTAATACACCGTGTCCACTTTATTTTGCAAAGTGTATTGTTTGTTCAGCACTGTTTTATACGCTGTAATATCTCTGCTCACCTGTTTCTTTTGTTGGTCCGAACTTTCAAAAAAAAAGTAGATAACTAGAAAAAAAGCTAAAATCAAAAATATAAACTTCGCAAAGAAATAAGTGAATTGTAAATAAATATTCTTATAATTTATACTTTTCAAATACATAATAGAACTAATTTAATTTATTTATCACGAATAATATAATTACTCAAAATTAGTATTAATTTTATATTATCCAAGATAAAAAATACATAAATGCCAATTAATCTATCCATTTGTGAGTCTGACTTACATTTCAGAAATGTAATTATTGAACATATTAATCGTACATTAAACTTCGAATTACTCGATGCGTATGCTAATGGTTATGAGCTCGTTAATAGAATAATTTTCAAACAGAATAATTTTCTATTAATAGATAGTTTCACCCCTATTATAACTGGTATTGAAGCCATTAAAATTTTGCGAAAAAAAAATAATCAAACACCGATAATAACCTATTCACAAGTCTATCAAGCGGATATTCACCAATCATTAAAAGAATATAAAAAGGTCTATTATTGTCAAAAAAACAGTACAGTAATCTTTGCGCTATTACTTGCTTTACTCCAGGAACAGGAAGATACCTACACCCAACATCTTGATCAATGGAAAAAGAGTACAACTGCGTTTTCTGTCTCCAACATCGATCAACAAAAAGCCTTTTATCAACCCTCTCTTCTGGAACTACAAATCATCAATCATGCAAGTAAAGGGCTGACCAATAAAGAAATTGGAGCTTTAGTACACCTTAGTGGAAGAACTGTTGAGACCTATATCAAAAAGCTTACCCAAAAATTCAAGGTTAAAAATAAAATTCAATTAATTACTTACTGTGTGGAGCAAAACCTACACAATTACAAGTAAAAAAAAAGGATTAAGATAAACGATACTAGCTATAACTTTCCCCAATGGGGCCCATGGATAGCCTACAGATCCATTATCTTCGTTTTAAAGCACTTTCTCCTTTGTCAGAACTAAGATTACTACAATCGAATTTAAACGCTTAAAACAGGGAAAATAAAAAAGGGTAGTTAACCCATCGTTAACTACCCTTTTGTTATGTTGAATACTTAAATATTAAATATCAAATCCCATAGATACTCCAAGTTTAGAAGCAATTACTTTTGCCACTTTACCTTTCAATTCTGGAATTTTTACCGATTCCATTACTTCATCTGTAAAGGCATACATCAACAATGCTTTTGCCTCTTTTTGAGGAATACCACGTTGACGCATATAGAACATTGCTTCTTCATCTAATTGACCGATGGTACAACCATGCGAACAGCGAACGTCATCTGCGAAGATTTCCAGCTGTGGTTTTGTATACACTTGTGCTTTATCGCTCAACAAGATATTGTTACTCTGTTGGAAACCATCTGTTTTTTGAGCAATCTTATCCACATAAATCTTTCCATTGAAAACACCTATTGAATTGTCATCATACAATCCTTTATAATTTTGGTGACTTTCACAGTTTGGACTATCATGAGAAACCAAGGTATAGTGATCCACGTGTTGTTTACCGCCAATTAGCGTAATCCCTTTCATCGTACTGTCAATACGCTCTCCATCTTGATAGAAATTCAAGTTGTTTCGCGTTAACTTACCTCCAAAAGAAAACGTGTGTACTGATACTCTACTCTCTTGTTTTTGTTTGATGAAGGTATTGTCAATCAATGTCCCTGTATCTAAGTCATTTTGCAATTTATAGAAATCGACAATTGCGCGTTTGTGACTAAAGATCTCCGTAACTGAATTGGTAAATACACTGCAATCGTCTAAACTTTGGTGACGTTCTAAGATTTGAACATGTGCATTTTCACCCACGATAACTAAATTACGCGGTTGAACCAATAAAGCTTGTTCTCCTGAAGTAGACAAATAAATAATTTCAATCGGTTTAGAAACTACTTTGCTCTTAGGAATATTAATAAATGCTCCTTCTACTGCATAAGCCGAATTTAAAGCCGTTAAGCTGTCGTTTTTATCTGCAATGGTATTGTAGTAATTGTCAATCACCATTTTATACTTCGGCTTAGTCAAAGCCGCTGACATCAAACAAACATCTAAACCATCATGTGTAGTAGACGATAAATGCGAACTGAATACGCCATTGATAAATACCAATTTATACGTATCAGAATCACTTAAAAAGTACTGTTTAACTTCTTTGTACTCGATTGCTACCTCTTTCTTGGGAACCACACAAAAATCTTGTTTTAAGATTGAATTCAACGAAGTATATTTCCACGCTTCATCTTTTTTTGTTGGGAATCCCTTATCTTCAAAAGTCTTTAGTCCTTCTACGCGAATTTTGTGTAGCGTATCATGCTCACCACTTAATTGCTGTTCGAAAGCAACAAAAGACGTTATTAATTTATCTTTAAGTTCCATATTCCTTATTTACCTATTAGATTAAAATGACTGTATACTGTAACCAATCGCAAGATTATAGCGATTCTTTAATCCAGTCGTATCCTTTTTCTTCTAATTCTAAGGCTAATTCTTTTCCTCCTGTTTTTACAATTTTTCCGTCGTATAAAACGTGTACAAAATCAGGAACGATATACTCTAACAAGCGTTGGTAGTGCGTAATTAAGATTACGGCATTATCTTCGCTTTTTAATTTATTTACTCCATTAGCTACAATACGCAATGCATCGATATCTAGTCCTGAGTCTGTTTCATCTAAGATGGCAAGTTTAGGTTCTAACATCGCCATTTGAAAAATCTCATTACGCTTTTTCTCTCCTCCAGAGAATCCTTCATTCAACGAACGCGATAAGAATTTTCTATCGATTTCAAGTAATTCTGATTTTTCCTTGATCTTTTTCAACATTTCATTCGCAGGCATCTCCTCTTCTCCTTTTGCTTTTTTCGCTTCGTTGATGGCTGTTTTAATGAAATTCGTTACGGAAACTCCCGGAATTTCAACTGGGTATTGAAAAGATAAAAACACGCCTTTGTGTGCTCTTTCTTCAGGAGCTAATTCACCTAACTCTTCTCCTTCCAATAACATTTCACCTTCCGTTACTTCAAAAGCCTCATTTCCAGCAATTACAGAAGATAATGTACTTTTACCAGCACCGTTCGGTCCCATAATTGCGTGAACTTCACCTGCCTTTACTTCTAAATTAATTCCTTTTAATATTTCTTTATTTTCAACACTTGCGTGTAGGTTTTTTATCTGTAACATAAACTGTTTGTTATTTTAAATTTGTAATGATACGAAATGCCTTCATTAGTTTATCGTGGATTAACCCACACTTCCTTCTAATGAAATCTCTAGTAATTTTTGTGCTTCTACAGCGAACTCCATCGGTAATTTGTTCAATACTTCTTTTGAGAAACCATTGACAATCAAAGCAATTGCTTTCTCAGTTGAAATTCCACGTTGGTTACAATAGAAAATCTGATCTTCACCAATTTTACTTGTTGTTGCTTCGTGTTCAATTTGAGCTGTTGAATTTCTTGCCTCAATGTAAGGGAAAGTATGGGCCCCACATTCGTTACCCATTAACAATGAATCACATTGAGAAAAGTTTCTAGCGTTTTCGGCACGAGGACCTACTTGCACTAAACCGCGATAACTATTTTGAGATTTACCAGCTGAAATACCTTTCGATATAATAGTCGATTTCGTATTCTTACCTAAGTGAATCATTTTTGTTCCTGTATCCGCCTGTTGGAAATTATTAGTAACCGCAACAGAATAGAATTCTCCTACAGAATTATCTCCTTTCAATATACAAGAAGGATATTTCCATGTTACTGCTGATCCAGTTTCTACCTGTGTCCAAGAGATCTTAGCATTGGTTTCACACAATCCGCGTTTTGTTACGAAGTTGAACACGCCTCCTTTACCTCCTTTGTCTCCAGGATACCAGTTTTGAACTGTAGAGTACTTGATTTCAGCATCGTCTAAAGCGATCAATTCAACCACAGCAGCGTGCAACTGATTCTCGTCGCGAGACGGTGCAGTACATCCCTCTAAATAAGAAACATAACTTCCTTCATCTGCAATAACTAACGTACGCTCAAATTGACCTGTTCCCGCTTGATTAATACGGAAATACGTCGATAATTCCATCGGACAACGAACGCCTTTAGGAATATAACAGAACGATCCGTCAGAGAATACTGCTGAATTTAATGCAGCATAGAAATTATCCGTTTGCGGCACTACAGTTCCCAAATATTTTTTTACTAATTCGGGATATTCTCTAATCGCTTCAGAAATAGAACAGAATATAATTCCCTTTTCTGCTAAGGTTTCTTTAAATGTCGTAGCCACAGAAACGGAATCCATTACAATATCTATTGCAACACCAGACAAACGTTTTTGTTCGTCTATTGAAATACCTAATTTGTTGAACGTCTCCAATAATTCTGGATCAACTTCATCTAAACTTTTGTATTTATCTTTACTTTTTGGTGCTGAATAATACGAAATAGCTTGGAAATCTGGCTTTTCATACTGCACATTGGCCCATTCCGGTTCTGTCATCTCTTTCCAGATACGGAACGATTCTAACCTCCAGTTTGTCATCCATTCAGGCTCTTCTTTTTTAGCAGAAATAGCTCTGACGATCTCTTCATTCAATCCAATCGGAAATGTTTCAGATTCTATATCTGTATAGAATCCATACTCATACTCCTTACCTTCTAATTCTTTTTTTAAATCTTCTTCTGTATACTTGCTCATATATTGGTACTTAAAAGCAATTATTACCTGCTTCTACATTAGACTTTACTTTGGTAAAAGGGAAGATTGAGTTCTTCCCTTTTTTGTACTATAAAGAAAAACTTTCTCCACAACCGCAAGTTCTACTTGCATTCGGGTTGTTAAAGTAGAAACCTTTTCCATTTAACCCTCCTGAATATTCAAGAGTTGTTCCTACTAAATACAAAAAGCTTTTTTTATCAACAGCAATCTTCACCCCGTTGTCTTCAAAAACTTGATCTGTTTCTGCAATTTCACGGTCAAATTTCAATTGGTAGGATAAGCCGGAACATCCGCCGCTTTCTACCCCTACACGTACATAATCTTTTTTGGAATCGAATCCTTCATCTTCCATCAAAAGAGCGACGCGTTTACTTGCTATATCTGAAACTTTTATCATACGTTTTACTTAAAATAGATTAATTCTATACCGATTGACAAAGGTATTATAAAAAAATGGTTTCTAACACTAACTAACATATTTATAACGATTAGAAGTTTTAATACTAAAATCGATAAAATCTATTGTTCTAAACCATTTTTAATTACTTATTACGCAGTAGATTATCAAATTTACTACCAAATCAAAATCCGTTTAATACAGGAAATAAATTCTTTTTCTATTTAAAAAGCTTTCGTTACAAATTTCGCATCTAATTTTGGATATACAAGACACAAAAAAAAGAAAGGATTGAACAAATCCAAGAAAAGCATTTTTTTTCCTTCTTAGAGGTAAAATACTTTTTTTCAACGCTTTAAATACAAAGCATAAAAATGAGACATTACGTTTTATTTTTTGCTTTTTTAGATGAATCTTCTGCTTTATTTTTCTGTTGATGTACGACCAATAGAACTTTTTTTGCCCAAGGAAATCCAATTCCTATACCCTTCCTTTTGCATAAATTTCTTACTTTGCATCCATCACATGTAAAACAAGTCGATATGAAATTATACAGCATAGAAAGTGGTAACTTTAAATTAGATGGGGGTGCTATGTTTGGCGTGGTTCCCAAATCCCTTTGGAACCGAACCAATCCCGCCGATACAAACAATCAAATTGATCTAGGGGCGCGTTTACTCCTACTTGAAGAGGGCAATCGACTCCTACTCTTCGATACAGGTATGGGCAACAAACAATCGGACAAATTCTTTGGATACTACGCACTATGGGGTAATCATACAGTAGAAAAATCACTGGCACAACACGGCTTTCATCCTGATGATATTACGGATGTATTCTTGACGCATCTTCACTTTGATCATGTCGGTGGTGCAGTGAATTGGAATGCAAATAGAACGGGTTATGTCAATGCCTTTAAAAATGCGCGTTATTGGTCAAACGAAGAGCATTGGCAATGGGCAACCCACCCCAACGCAAGAGAAAAAGCGTCTTTTTTACCTGAGAATATACTGCCCATTCAAAAAAGTGGAGCCTTGCATTTTATCGCTAGAGGCAACACTGACTACCTAGCGGAAACGGATTTGGGTTGTTCGATTTTCTTTGCCGATGGACACACAGAGAAGCAAATGATTCCCATACTCAACTACAAGGGACGCAAATTGGCCTTTGCTGCCGATCTTCTACCAACAGCAGGTCATGTACCCTTGCCCTATGTAATGGGATATGACACCAGACCTTTGTTAACTTTAAGTGAAAAAGAAAAATTTTTAAAAATGGCAGCTGACGAAAACTGGTTGCTATTCTTAGAACATGATGCACATAACGAAATAATTACAGTACAACACACCGAAAAAGGAGTGCGTTTAAATGAAATTTTCAAGGCATCAGATATCTTAATTTAATGTTAAGCCTAAAGTTTTCAACTAATTAAATACTATTTTTATCGGTCTTAAACGAATTTTAAAAAAAAGAACAATGCGTTTGATTAAACCAATTTACCTATCAGCAGCCTTAGCTTTTGCTCTTGCTAGCTGTGGAGGCTCAAAAGCGATTATACAACAGCCTATTTCAAATGTAGATCAATTACCTACAAGAAGTAGTGACTTATCAGAAGAACAATTAAAGAGATGGAGTCATTTAGACATCCTTAGAGATACTGTGCCTGGCATGTCTGTTGATCGTGCCTATGAAGAACTATTAAAAGGAAAAAAACTTCCTAAAAAGGTAGTTGTTGGCGTAATTGATTCGGGAATCGAAATTGATCACGATGACTTAAAAACTCAAGTTTGGACAAATCCAAATGAAATTGCAGGTAACCATATTGACGATGACAACAATGGCTATATTGACGATATTCACGGTTGGAACTTCTTAGGAAAATCTGTACATGAAAATGTAGAAATGGTTCGCGTAGTTCGCAGAGGTAATGATGGATCTGATCAGTACCAAAGAGCAGTAAAAGAATTGGCGAAAGAAATCCAAGAAGCAAAAGAAATCCAAGTTAGGGCGGATATGTTGATGCGTGCGAACGAAAGGTTAGCCACTTTCTTAGGTAAAAAAGACTATACCTTGGCAGACCTAAACGCAATTGGCGATGATGCGTCTGAAGAAATTCTACACTCTAAAAAAGTAATCGCTAATATTTTAAACAATGGACGTGAGCTTTCTTGGTTAGAAACATACAAAAACTATGGGGATAGCAAGTTAAAATATCACTTAAACATTGACTTCAACGGACGTGAATTGGTAGGCGATGATCACACGAATATCGACGATCGTATCTATGGAGATAACGATGTAATTGGTCCAGATCGAGACGAAGCTAAACACGGAACACACGTTTCGGGAATTATTGCACAAACGAGACACAATAAACTAGGTGGAGATGGTGTTGCATCAGAGGTTGCAGAAATCATGGCTTTACGCGCTGTTCCTGATGGAGATGAGTACGATAAAGATATCGCTTTAGCAATTCGCTATGCAGCTGATAATGGAGCCAAAGTAATCAATGGTAGTTTTGGAAAATACTTTGAAGAAAACAGCCAATGGGTGCGTGATGCAATCCAATACGCAGAATCAAAAGACGTATTAATCGTTGTAGCAGCTGGAAATGACGCTATGGATTTAAACATCGAAGGTGGAGTAGAACGCTATCCAAATGACAACGTAAAAATGGGGCCTGAAGTAGCAAGCAACTTCTTAGTTGTAGGGGCGTTAAACCCTAAATTCGGAAAAAATATGGTTGCGACTTTCTCAAATTACGGACACTATGACGTTGACGTATTTGCGCCTGGAGTAAAAATTTACGCAACAACACCGAATAATACTTACGAATACTTACAAGGAACGTCAATGGCATCGCCAAACGTAGCTGGAGTTGCTGCATTGGTTAGAGCGTACTATCCTGAATTTACAGCAGCTGAAGTGAAAAAAATCATCATGGATTCTGGTGTAGCTGTAAATATTGATGTCGTTGTTGGGGAGAAAAAAGAAGTGCGTAATTTCAATTCAATTTCTACTTCTGGAAAATTTGTTAATGCATACAATGCCTTGCTTTTAGCTGAAAAGTTGGCTAAGGCAAAAAAATAATATTTTTCTTCTAATCAGGAAAAAAATCCTATACTCCACAACTTAGTTCTTCTTTGTTGTGGAGTTTTAATTTAAAGTAACATATGAAAAAATTAGTTGCAGTTTTCTTCTGTTTTTTGCCGTTTTTACAACAGGCAAATGCACAACAAAACCCTAATCCAGGGTATTGGCAACAACATGCAGATTATAGCATGGATGTCAAAATGGACGTTAAGAAATTCACCTATACAGGGAAACAAGCCGTAGCGTATACCAACAATTCACCTGATACCTTACGCAAGGTATTTTATCACTTGTATTTCAATGCTTTCCAACCTAACAGTGATATGGATGCCTTGTTGATGTCTATTCCAGATCCAGATCCTCGTATGGTAAACACCAAAGAAATTAGAGGGCGTAAAATCTATGAAAGTAAAATCAATAAGCTCAAAGAGAGCGAAATAGGCTTCCTCAAAATCAAAAACCTTACACAAGACGGCCTAGCTGTTGAACATCAAGTGGTAGGAACAGTAATGGAAGTAACGTTAAAAGTACCACTTGCACCGAATCAAACAACTGTATTAGATTTAACCTTTGATGGACAAGTTCCGCAAATGATCCGCAGAGCTGGACGCAATAGCAAAGAAGGCGTTGCCTTATCCATGGCGCAATGGTTTCCAAAACTAGCGGAATACGACTTTGAAGGATGGCACACAGAACAGTACTTAGGAAGAGAGTTTCACAGCGTCTGGAGTGATTACGACGTAAAAATAACCCTAGACAAAGACTATATTGTTGGTGGGACAGGAATCTTACAAAACAATAACGAAATTGGTCATGGATATGAAGATCCAGGAGTGAAAGTTGGCCCTCTTAAAGGGAAAACCCTAACGTGGCATTTCAAAGCGGCCAATGTGCTAGATTTTACTTGGGCTGCAGATCCTAACTACATTCACGATATATACGATGGTCCTAATGGAGTTAAGTTGCATTTTTTGTATAAAAACAACCCTGCCATTGTAGAAAACTGGAAAAAATTACAACCCATTACAGCTCAATTAATGGATTTCTTCAACAAAAATGTTGGGGACTATCCCTATTCCCAATATTCTGTAATTCAGGGTGGAGATGGTGGTATGGAGTATTCCATGTGTACCTTAATCACAGGTGAACGCAAATTTCCAAGCCTAGTTGGTGTTACAGCACATGAATTAGCGCACAGCTGGTTTCAACACGCTTTAGCAACCAATGAAACGAAACACGAATGGATGGATGAAGGTTTTACGACTTTTATTTCTGATTTGGCTATGTTGCAAATCTTGCCTAAAGATGATTTAGAAGACGATAATCCCTTTGCTTCTACCTACAAAAGTTACTACAACATGGTGGCGCGAAACATTCAAGAGCCTTTAACTACGCATTCTGATCACTATTTGACCAATAGAGCGTATTCTATTTCGGCCTACAGCCGAGGATCCATCTTTTTAACCCAATTGGCTTATATCATTGGGTGGGATAATATGATGGAGACGATTAAAGAATTTTACCGCCAATACAAATTTACCCATCCTACGCCTAACGACTTTAAACGTACAGCAGAGCGTTTAACAGGAGCAAATTTGGATTGGTACATGACTGATTGGACCATGACTACCAATACGGTAGATTATGCGGTATTATTTGTCGAAGAAATTCAAAAAAACCAGTCACTCGTCACCTTGAAGCGCATTGGTCGTGCAGGAATGCCTTTGGATATTTTAGTTACTTACGAAGATGGGTCAATGGAAACCTTCTATGTACCTTATACAGCCATGATGTGGAATAAACCCAACCAGTATATCGAATATGAACGTACGATTTTAGAAGGATGGGGCTGGGCGCAACCTGAATATAAGTTCATCATCTCTAAACCCAAAAACACCATTAAAACGATTCTTATTGATCCTAGCCAATTTATGGCCGATGTCAACCAAGAAAACAACGTTTTTCACAATGAATAAAACCGCGTAATTATGGGTGATTAGAACTACATCTCCTAAATCGCAAGAAAAAATATAAAAGTCCTAGTTTATTTCTAGGACTTTTCTTTTATAGATATCGTTTTCCTTTTCTACCTTTGCATCATCTATGACAAAACAAGACGAAACTTATCCAAAAGAAGAAAAGCTAAAAGCTAAAAAGCTTATAGATGAATTATTTATAACAGGAAAATCTGTGAGTAAATACCCCCTTCGCTTGGTTTATATTGAGGTAAACGACGAACAAGCTCCTCCCTTGCAGACTGGTGTTTCCGTGTCTAAACGCCATTTTAAAAAGGCAGTAGACCGCAATTATTACAAGCGTTTACTGCGTGAAACTTACCGAAAAAATAGAACGCTTATCTTGGATCAGGTAGATCAAAAGTTTGCAATGATGTTGTTTTACCAAACCAAAGATCGCCTAAGCTATCAAGAAGTAGAACACAAAATGAAAGGTTTGTTTGAAAAGTTTGTCCACCAATACCAACAAACCCGTATAGAAAGCGAAAATCAATCGATTTAAGTCATTTTTAAACTAAAACAAGACAAATAGAGGTTCTCTAAAGAACAGCAGCTTAAAACGTCTTATTTTACATATAGCTTATAAAAAAAGCGTAGCAAATGATCATTTGCTACGCTTTTTTTATTGATATACGCGTAAGGTGCGTATGATGGCTTCTAATTCGAGCATTACATTGCGCTTACTCATTGAAGGATTATACGTAAACCCTTCAATGACCAAATAATATTTCTGGTCTTCTTTTTTTACAATATAGGTCAAATACGGACCGCCCATAAAGCTATTTTCCATGTCCCAAACACCAGTAATTTCAGTAATTTCAAATCCTTGGAGTTCCATCGTTTTATGTATGGGTTCGGCATCGACAATCAAATTCATAAATGTATTCGGCTCGGAAGAATGAACGTATTGCTCCACCACAGAGTCTCTCAAAACGTTAATTTCTCTCGTCAATTCTCTTTGGTCTTGGAAGGACTTTACATCCTTAAAAGGCAAACTATAGACCAAGATATTGCTATTCCCAGAAGCGATTTCCTTTTTGTACCACACAAAATTATCGTCTACCAATACGCGTTTATACGAAGCAGGTAAATCGAGGTTTATCTTGTATTTTTGGTGTAAAAAAACCGTCTCATGCAAAGTACCTTCTTTTATCCGCTTTTGCATATCACTGATTTCTTGTTGGTGAAATCGACTGATAATAGAATCCTTATGCTTTAAAAAATTGTCTATTACACTTTTGTTATCCGTTCCTTGAATTAAAAAACAATTCTGAGGTTGTGAATATTCGTCAATCAACAGTTCGAAATTCGCGTGATCCTGACCTACAGTAACATACACAATATGCTTATTACTCTTGGTTGTGCTTTCGAATATACGTGGCGATTGTTGATCGATATCAAACTTGGGCTCCACGGGTAAAATCCCATCAATAGCTGCAGCCAGATAATTTCGAATAGTATCTCCTACATTACTCAACCACAAATCATCATCAATAACCACCAATACTTGGTTAGCTTGACCTTGTGCTGATGTTTGTAGTGCTTCATTTCGCATGGGTTTAGTACAACTCACACAAAATGCGAAACAAGTGATATAGAAAATAAAATATCTCAACAGATTGGATTTAATTAATTCTCAATTTCATCCCAGGTTGTAAGGTTGAATGATCACTCATGTTATTTAAAGCTTTCAATTTAGAAATCGTTACACCAGGTAGATTCTTGCTAATGGAATAGAGAGAATCTCCTTTTTTAACGACGTAATATCCATTGGTTGACGCTTGTGCAACTGCAGATTTTCCAACAATTAATTTCTTACCTGGATAAATAACATTCGTTTTCATATTGTTTAATTGTTTTAATTGAACAACAGAAAGACCATACTTTTTGGCAATTACACCAACGCTTTCGCCTTTTCGAATGGTGTGATACTTGTTGCGCACCCCTGATGTTTGCGCAATCGCAATATCATAATTCGGTTTTTCTTTGCGATTTTCCTCAAAATCGACATAGGCATATATTTTCTCTTCATTTGAAACCAGTACACCTGCGCGATCTAATGGCAAGCGAACAAAATTCAATTCACTAGAAGAATAGGGAATTACTTTTAATTTATAGGTTGGGTTTAAAAACTCTAATTCCTCTTGACTTACGTCTAATAATTTAGATATTTGTTCAAAGCTCATCATGCGTTTTACCGCCACGGTATCCGTTTGAACTAGTTTCATCGGAATATTTTCATTGGCCTTGATTCCGTGCTCTTTTGCGTATTCAAAAATATACATAGTTGCGTAAAAAGCAGGCAAATAGTTTTGCGTTTCGCGTGGTAAATTCGGACGAATATTCCAATAATTAGTTAGTCCATTAGAACGGCGAATTGCCTTAGAAACATTACCTGGACCTGCGTTATACGAAGCTAAAACCAAGTCCCAATCACCAAAAATAGTATAGAGGTCTCCTAAGAATTTAGCTGCCGCTTCCGAGGCTTTTAACGGATCTACGCGATCGTCTTTAAAGGAAGACACTTCTAAATTATACTGTTTTCCAGTTGCGTACATGAACTGCCATAACCCAGTAGCTCCCATATGCGACACCGCTTTTGGATTTAATGCTGATTCAACAATCGTTAAATACTTTACTTCCAGCGGAATATTATTTTTTGCTAATTGTTCTTCAAACAAAGGGAAATAGTACTCTGAAAGACCTAATAAGCGTTCAAACGACTTTTTTCTCTTCTTCAAGAAAGACTTAATCAGTCGCTCTAAGGACTCGTTATACTCCACGTTAAATGGCGTTTTTTCATTGATCAATGCCAATCGCTCTTTCAAAATTTCCGTAGTTAATCCATCATACTCCGCCTCTTCTTCATTAAAAAAATCATCGCCTGTCAAATCTGCATTCATCTCTTCATACAAATCTTGGTTAATCAATTCACCTAGCCAAAGCTTCTCAATGCGTTCGCTAGTAGAATGATTGACAAAACTTGCCTTAATCGAATCCAAATATACCTGTGGATCTACTTCTTTCTTACTTCCTTCTATTCCTTCTGTTTGTTCTTGTGCACTTAAACTTAAAGATAATAGGCTAATAAGGGATAACGCTACTCCTTTATAAATCATAATTTTATATTTTGATATAGGGTATAGACACCATAGCTATCTATACCCTATACTATTATTCTTGTATTGCTTTGATACCAGGCAATATTTGTCCTTCTAACATTTCTAACATAGCCCCACCACCAGTCGATACATAGCTCATTTTAGGCGCTAATCCAAATTGTTTCACAGCTGCAACAGAATCCCCTCCTCCAACTAAAGAGAAGGTTCCTTTTGTCGTTGCTTCTGCGATGAAGTTTCCTAATTCAATGGTTCCATTGGCAAATTTCTCCATTTCAAATACCCCTAGTGGTCCATTCCAAAGAATAATTTTAGAATCTAAAATCACCTTTTTCAAACTTGCTAGTGTCTCAGGTCCTACATCAAGTCCTTGCCATCCTGCAGGAATTGCTTTTACAGCGACAATTTGCGTTTGTGCATCTGCTGCAAACGCATTTGCTGCCACTACGTCAATAGGCAAGTGAATCTCAACATTTTTTGCTTTAGCTTGCTCTAAAATACGCAAAGCCAATTCAATTTTATCATCTTCACAAATCGAATCACCGATAGATCCTCCAAGTGCTTTAACAAAAGTAAAGGCCATACCGCCACCAATAATCATGTGGTCTACTTTATCCAAAATATTTTCGATAATCGTAATTTTAGAAGATACTTTTGATCCACCTAAAATGGCCGTAACCGGTTTTTCTGTGCTGTGCAACACTTTGTTTATACTCTCAATTTCTTTGGCTAACAAATAACCGAAACACTTGTCATTGGGAAAGAATTTTGCTACAATTGTCGTTGAAGCATGGGCGCGATGTGCAGTTCCAAAAGCATCATTGATATAAAAATCTGCAAGCGAAGCCAAAGCAGCAGCAAAGGACTCATCGCCTTTTTCTTCTTCTGCATAAAAACGCAAGTTTTCCAATAAAAGCACCGCTCCAGGTTTACTGTTTGCAGCCGCTTGTTTAACTGTATCTCCAATACAATCGTCCACAAATGTAACGTTTGTACCTAATACCTCTTGTGTTTTCTCGACAATATGACGTAGCGAGTACGCTTGGTTTTTTTCTCCTTTTGGACGTCCCAAATGAGAAACTAAAATGGCTATTCCACCATCCTTAATCACTTTGTCAATCGTGGGTTTTGCCGCTTCAATACGATTGGTGTCTGTCACCTCAAAAGCATCGTTCAACGGCACATTAAAATCAACGCGAATTAAAACTTTTTTATTATTAAAATTCACAGTATCAATTGTTTTCATAGTTGTATTTTTCTAAAATAGGTTCCGATTAACGCAAATATAAATCTTTTTAAAATCCAACGTACGTTTATTTTCATTATTATCTTAATTTTCTCTTGGCAATTGCATTTCGAAATGCGAAGTACATCCCTCCCCTAATAAGGGGAAGTTTTCTTTTCTAAGACTTCCTCATACCCAAAGAATTCCTTTATATTTGCATTATGTTATTTTCAGAAATCGTTGGTCAAAACCACATCAAAAACCACCTAGTACAAAGTGCTGCATCTGGTCGAATCCCGCATGCCCAATTGTTTATTGGACAGGAGGGTACAGGAACTCTTGCTATGGCAATTGCCTATGCGCAATACCTTCTTTGTCGCAATACAGGTGGAGAAAACACAGGTGGAAATGAAAGTTGTAATATCAAATTTAATGGGTTGATGCATCCCGACCTCCACTTTGTTTATCCTGTAGCCACAACAACGGAAGTAACCAAACATCCAACCAGTGATAAATTCGCTGAAGCTTGGCGAGTTTTTATCAAAAACAATCCCTATGGCAGTTTATTTGATTGGTACAATCACATAGATATACAAAATAAGCAAGGCCAAATTGGCGTGGATGAAGCAGGAGAAATCCTCAAAAAATTAGCGCTGAAATCCTATGAAGGAGGGTATAAAATCATGATTATTTGGATGGCTGATAAACTCAATACAGAAGCGTCCAATAAGATTTTAAAAATTTTAGAAGAACCCCCTGCCAAGACGATTTTTATTTTAATTGCCGAAAATGAAACCTCCATCCTCCAGACGATTCTGTCGCGTTGTCAATTGTTGCGTTTTACTGCATTAAACAGTGTTGAAATCGAACAAGCCCTAGTCAATCAAGGATGTGACAAACAACAAGCTGCTTTACTTGCACGTCAGGCACAAGGCAATTACAACAAAGCCTTGCAATTGAAGAGCAATGCAGCAGATTCTTCGGATTTTGAACAAAAATTTGTCACTTGGGTAAGAGCAGCCTTTCGCGCAAAAGGCAATGCTACAGTGATCAAAGATTTAGTAGATTGGAGTGAAGATTTGGCTACTTTAGGACGAGAACAACAAAAGCAATTTTTAGAATTTTGTATTGAGTTGTTTCGCCAAGCCTTGTTGCACAACTACCAATCGGCTAATTTGGTTTACTACCAAACGACTGTTGATCGATTTAAACTAGAAAACTTTGCTCCATTTGTCAATGGTGCTAATATTGACGAAATATTCGAAGAGCTGTCCAATGCGATTTATCACATTGAACGCAATGGAAACAGCAAAATGATTTTTACAGATCTCTCGATTAAGCTAACGCGTTTAATTCATAAAAAATAGCGAAACTAATCTGTTTCGCTATCGGTTATTGTACGTTGATATAATTTCAATTCCTCCCAGGTAAATTCGTTCGCTGAGGCCGCTTTAATGTCGGAAAGAGACTTGCCCTCATGTTGCGTAAATACCTCGCTTAAACGGTTTATTTTAGCTTGATCTAGCACCTCGTGCAATTCAATTTTGCCATCGCTAATCAATTTGGCTAAATGAGAAAAAATAGTCGTTGGCGTTAATTTGCGCTCCGCTGCAATTGCATCTACACGCAAGCCTTCCATCCACAATTCATGAGTAAGCACAAAAGTGCTTTTCTTTTTCTCCTTTTTCTCCTTATCCCTTGATTTAAGATCTTCTATTAAATCATAATCATCCTGTAAATCCAGTCGATTCGTGCGCAATAAAGAGGCTATATGGGTTAGGTGATTGATGCGGTACTCGCCTACCTCCAAACTGCGAAGGTTTTCTTTGGTAATGCGCTCCTTTTTAATCACTAAATCCACCAATTGCTTGGTTTTCTTCAGATCTAAAACTGCTTTAATGGTTTGATCTTCTAATTCTTCTAGTTCTGTGAAGAACGTTTTCATTTGTCGCTTTCCACGCACTTGAGCCATTGTAAATAACAGCTCGAACACCACGTGATCCAACGAAGGAAAAAAGTACGCATACGCTTTATCCACGCGTTCTTTGACAAAGTGAATATCCACGGGTTGTTGGTAAAAAATATGCTTTAACTGCTTGGTAAATTTAGCAGCTAATAGCACGAGTTCTTCTAAGGTTTGCACAATCTTTACTGTCCAATTCTTATAATCACTATTCTTGCTTTTATCCTGCTCTTGCCCATAAGAATACAAATGATTGCGCCAATTTTGACTCAAAGTCTGCCACGAAAAGGCTTCAATCAATTTTTCCTCTAAAAAAAGAAGCGTTTGTCTGTGTACTTCTTGGGCCAAGGTTTCTTTGTCTGCTTTATTTTTTGCGTATTGCATCACATCGTAGTCGTTCTTTAATCCATTCATTTGAATGGGCGATAAAAGAACCAATCCCTGAAGCGATTTTAATCTCGACAAGGCGACATAGGCCTGACCAGGTAAAAACACCCTAGAAACGTCTAAAATGGCTTTTTCGAAAGTTAAACCTTGACTCTTGTGCACTGTAATGGCCCAAGCCAACTTTAAGGGATAATGCGTAAAGGTTCCCAACAGCTCTTCTTCTATTTCTTTTGTGTTGGGATTAACTTTATAGCGAATGTTTTGCCACTCATAACGCTCTACTTCGATCACTTCATTTTCTTCCGGAAACTTCACAAAAATCTCACTAGCACTTAATTTGTGAATGACCCCCATCTTGCCATTGTAGTATTTCTTTTCGAAAGACAGATCATTTTTTACAAAAATAACCTGAGCGCCCACTTTTAAGTGTAGTTGATTTTCAATGGGATAAATATTTGTAGGAAAATCGCTGACTACTTCCGCTTGATACGTATGCGCTTTTGCTTCTAAGGCTTCGAGGGAGTCGGAGTTAATGGTATCAGCTTTGGCATTGTGGGTCGTTAAGGTAATATACCCTTGCACTTTATTTTGATCAAAGGTAGGATTTACGTACTGATTAAGTACTTGTAAATCCATGGGTGTAATCGTATTATTTCGCAAATTATTCAAAATCTGAATAAAGGCATCATCGGATTGTCTATACACTTTATCCAATTCAATATACAAGGGTGGATTAGTTTGAATAACCATAGAATGAAAGAAATACGAACCGTCATAATACCTTCTCAAGACCTCCAACTCTTCATTTTTTACTACGGGTGGTAGTTGTAATAAATCACCGATAAAAAGCAATTGAACACCTCCAAAGGGTTGGCTATTGCGTCGAATTGTTTGCAACATAAAATCCATAGCATCCAATACATCTGCTCGCAACATACTTACTTCATCCACGATGAGCAATTCCAAATTTCGAAATAGCGATCGACGCATATTATTCATGCGAAAATGTTTCTTGATCGACACGCGATTTTCAAATTTTACGTATTCACTAAATATAGGTGGATTTACTGCATCAGGTATAAAAGCAGCCAAGGGAAAATGAAAAAAAGAATGGATGGTAACCCCTCCAGCATTCAACGCGGCTATCCCCGTTGGAGCCACAATAACCGTGTTTTTATGCGTGCTATTGACAATTTCTTTCAACAGCGTGGTTTTCCCCGTTCCAGCCTTTCCAGTTAAAAAAATGGACTGCTTGGTCTCGTTGATAAACTGTAAAACATATTGGGCTTCGCTAGAAAAATTTTCCATTTTTTGAGGTAAGATAAAACTTAAATTGGTTTAAAAATAAAAATAGCCCTAAGAATTCTTAGGACTATTTGAATAATATACGTAATTAAATATTCTTATTTTTCTTCTTTTGTTGCAGGCGTTTCTACTTTCTTATCATCTACTGTTGAAGCAGCTGAAGAACCTTGATATTTTGTATTTAATTCTTTGATGATAGCTTCTGTGATATTATACTCTTCTTTTCCGTAAATAACTGTCGAAGCTTCTTCTGTATTGAATACGTAGTCTAAACTCTTTTTCTTTGCATAATCAGCAATGTGAGTTTTTACTTTTTTCACAACAGAATCCATTTCTTTTGAACTTGCTGCTTGTAATTCTTGAAACATTGATTGTTGTTTCATTTGAATTTGTTGCTCTTTGCGTTGTAACTCCCCACTCTTTTGTTGAGCCCAAGCTTGTCCTTTTTGTGCTGCGTTATTTTGGAAATTTTGAACCTCTTTTTGAAATTGTGCAATTTCTCCTTCTAGCTCTTTTCCTTTTTCCTCAGATTTAATTTTGTATTTCGATTCAATATCTTTTACCTCTTGATATTCTGTCATTAATTTAGAAGAATCTATATACGCAGTTTTAAATTCTGTTGCAGCAGAGTTTGTATTGTTGTTACAAGAAAATAACAATCCAGCTAAGCCTAATACGAAAATACCTTTTTTCATTTTTGATTTTTTTTAAAACATGTAAAATTAAAAAAACTTTTAATGTTTACTACATTATTTCTATTTATATCTTTCGATAAATAATACTTATCAATAAAATTATAATGATAAATAAAAACTATTAAAACTAACTTTAATAGCTTCTTTTACCTCCCTGATCTTTTTTTCGACATACAAAGATCTGCATTGCATTAAGAAAATTGCTTAAAACGCTTTAAAATCATTTTTTTTGCATGCTGAACCAATTTTATTGCGTTTTGGACAAGCAATAGATTAAAGACGAGTATTCCATCGAATTACGCGCTTCAACATTGGAGCGTAAACCAACAAATAAAGCTTTACCCCAATTTCGCTTTCCCGTTTTATATTGTTCTGATAAAAGGGAGACATAAAAACTATCAAACAACATCGGATGTAATTCGTCAACCTTAAAATCAAAAAGCGAAAAAATACGTTGAATAGCCGTTTGTGAAAAATGCCATAGGTGTCGCGGAACATCAAAAGCTGCCCAATGCTCTTTGTAATAGATTGCATCATAGGATTTGTAATTGGGTACAGCTACAATTAATTTTCCTTCTGGTTTTAATAAACGACTCAATTCAATAATTTGCTCCTCTAAATTGGGAACGTGCTCCAAGACATGCCAAAGGGTAATAACATCAAAAGAATGAGCTTTTAGTTCGCTCAATTGATTGACCATCGTAATTCCCTTCTCCTTAGCTAAAGCATGTGCCTTATCATTGGGCTCAAATCCCGTAGTTATCCAACCACTCTTTTTAGCTTCTACCAAAAAATCACCTGTACCACATCCTATATCTAAAAGCGTCCCAACGGTATTGTTTTGTTTGAAAAGCAAATCAACCTTTTTGCGCAGCGCAATGCGTTTTACTCCTTGATAGATTCGCTCAAAAAAATTGCGTTTACCATCCGTATGCGAAATATAATTTTCACTTTGATAGTAATTACCTAAGGTATCTATTGACGGAACTGGATCTGTTAGCAGTAAATCATAAGCGCGATTATAGAACAAAGTAAATACTTCTTTGGACACCGTATAATCTTGTACCGTTAAAAATTTTTCATCTTTAGTAAAATTCAATTCTTCCATTTGATCTATACGTTTTAATCTACACTGCTTGTTTCTATTTTTCGATTGGTCCTAAAAACACCTTTCAAATTTAAAATTTATTCCAACAAAAACACCCTTATTCACGAATCAATATTTTGAAAAAAGAAAGCTATTTTTTGTTTTGAACACTTGTTTTTTTTATGCGTCAATTCTTTTCTTTTTTTTTTAGCGCAAAAAGTTTGTTCTTCTTTTCAATTTTACCACCTTTTTTTTTCAACTCAAAAAAGAAAACGAGGGCTTCTTTTGATCTAAAAAGTTTAAAAAATCAGAGTAAAATTAATGCTAAAGTTCACACACTTTTTTTCTCTATATTCTACGCATTGCTTCTGTTATTTTTCTTCTCGATTCTTTTTAAAAAAATCTTTTTTTAACGCACTATAATTTCGGTTCATCAACATACAACTCTTTTTATTTTTTGATTCTCCATTTTAAAAAATTATTGCTTAACTTTTTTTCTTCATTTTATTTTTTCAAAAAAATGGAAATAAAAAATCTTCTTTTTTTGGCGCTTGATTTAAAATTTTAAAAAAACACTTTTTACTTTTTTACTTTTTTGTTCTCCTCTATTTTTTTAAAAAAATACGCTCTTTTTATTCGCTAAAAATTCAGTAATTGCTGTTCCAATAGTTCCTCTTCTTTTTGAGCTAAAAATTCCTTTCTCCTTTTTTTTGCTTTTTTTTTTGCTTTTTTTATTCGCTATGAAAATTAAAAAAATCACATGTATATGTCTTTTTTAAGGCCCTTTTATTTTTATTTCTCTCCTCTTATTTATCGCTTTTCACTCAAGTTAAAAATCATATAACTGCTATTTAGGTTAGTGGCAAAATTCATTCTTTTCCCTTGCTTCTTTTTTCATCTTCTACTTACGTCTCTCTTTTTTCAACTCCTATTTTTATACTAAACCCAACTACATTTTCTTACTTCTCTCCAGGTTATCTCACCCTCTTTCAAGCTGTGGGAACCTTTTTATTTTCCTTCGATCTCTTTACCTATCTCTTACTACAAAAGGCTGTAAAAAGCCCCCAATACACATATTTTCACTTGATCCTTTACTTTAAACAAAGCTGTAAGGGGTTGAAAAGACGATGTTTAATTTGAACCTACTAAACAAAAAAATAAGGATTGTTCCACGTGGAACAATCCTTATTTTCTATTAGGCACTCGCTTCTATCTCCCCATGTGGATCAACAGAATCGAGATATCGGTTGGGGTTACCCCACTAATTCTCGACGCTTGTGAGATGGTAATTGGTCGTATCTTTTTGAACTTCTCGCGTGACTCAAACGAGAGGGATACAATCTTATCGTAATCAAAATTTTCAGGAATTTTGACATCCTCTAAGCGGGTTAACTTATCCGCATTATTCTTTTCCTTTTCGATATAACCCGAATATTTAACTTGAATTTCCGCTTGTTCAATCACCTCCTGATCGATGTTATTTTCGGCAATATACTCTCCTACTTTTTCAAATTTTAAGATGTCTTCTAACTCAATTTGAGGGCGAGAAAATACCTTAAACATCTTATCGGGTTGTGTCATTAAAGATGATCCTTTCGCCTCTAAAATTGGATTTGCTTCCTCAGTTTTGACACTGGTCTCTTTAAAAAATTGAACAAAATTATCCGATTCAATTCGCTTATATTCCATTCGTCTCATGCGTTCTTCTGATGCTAATCCGATCGAATACGCCATAGGTGTTAATCTAAAATCGGCATTATCTTGACGCAATAAAGTACGATATTCAGCACGAGAAGTAAACATACGATAGGGCTCTTCTGTTCCTTTTGTAATCAAATCATCAATCAAAACTCCGATATAAGCTTCATCTCTTCGCAAGATTAAAGGCTCTTTTTCATGCACTTTTAAGTGGGCATTTATACCAGCCATTAGCCCTTGAGAAGCTGCTTCTTCGTATCCGGTTGTACCATTAATTTGACCTGCAAAATACAACCCATCAACCAACTTTGTTTCTAACGTATGCTTTAACTGTGTTGGTGGAAAATAGTCGTATTCGATCGCATAACCTGGACGGAAAATTTTTGCATTTTCAAATCCAGCTACAGCACGTAAGGCTTTAAATTGAATATCTTCTGGTAAAGAAGTAGAGAATCCGTTCACGTAAATTTCGCAGGTATTCCACCCTTCTGGTTCCACAAAAATTTGGTGCCTTTCTTTATCTGCAAAGCGATTAATTTTATCTTCAATAGAAGGACAATAACGCGGACCCAAACTTTTAATACGGCCAGTAAACATCGGAGAACGATCAAAACCTTCGCGAAGTAGATCGTGTACTTCAGTCGAGGTATAGGTCATAAAACAGTCTCTTTGCTGCTTCAAAGGCGAGGTTACATCCAGATACGAAAACTTTGCTGGATTGATATCTCCTCCTTGCACTTCCATCTTACTATAATCTAAAGAGCGTCCATCAACACGTGGAGGTGTTCCAGTTTTCATACGACCCGCAGTAAAACCAAGCTTGACTAAATCTTCGGTAATACCGAAAGCAGCGCCCTCCCCTGCTCTACCTCCGCCAAACTGTTTCTCTCCAATATGGATCAAACCATTTAAGAAAGTACCATTGGTTAGGATCACCGTTTTCGCTTTTATTGTTAATCCCAAGCTGGTTAATACCCCTTCAATTTGATGATTTTTCACCAAGAGTGATTTCACCATATCCTGATAAAAATCCAAATTAGGCGTTCCTTCCAGCATTAATCGCCAAGTTTCTGAGAAACGCATACGGTCCGATTGAACACGTGGAGACCACATTGCAGGCCCTTTGGACTTGTTTAGCATTTTAAATTGAATCGCCGTTTGATCCGATACGATTCCTGAATACCCTCCTAAGGCATCAATTTCACGAACGATTTGTCCTTTAGCAATCCCACCCATAGCAGGATTACACGACATCTGGGCGATATTTTGTAAGCTCATGGTGATCAAAAGCGTTTTTGATCCCATATTAGCAGCAGCAGCCGCGGCCTCAGAACCAGCATGTCCTCCACCAACAACGATTACGTCATATCTATCTTGAAAAATACTCATTTTTGTAAAAATCTTTTCATTTTAGTGTTCCACGTGGAACATTTTAATCTTTTCATCCTCTTTTTTGCGCATTAATGCTTCATCAGCCTCACTTTTATCCTTAAATCCACAATAGTGAAGAATTCCATGCGCCATAACACGTAACAATTCTGTATGAAAATCAACCGAAAAATCAGCAGCATTTTCTTTTACACGCTCAATACTGATAAAAATATCACCACCAACTACTTGATTTTCAGTATAATCAAAACTAATTATATCCGTTAATGTATCGTGATCTAAATACTTTACATTGATCTCATGTAAGTACTCATCCGTGCAAAAAATATAGTTTATTTCCCCTACCAAAAAACCTTCAGAATCAATAATGGACGAAATCCAAGTCTCATATTCTGTTTCGCTTTGGAGTGAAAAATCCAATTCGTAATTAAAAGTTATCATATAAAATATAAATATTCGGCAAAGGTACGATGAAAATTAAAACAGTAATACGTTGAAATCTAAAAAGATTCACAAATAGAAAAGCGAAATACTACACCACAAAGCATCAAAATAAAGGTCAATCTACCTCCAACAATTACTAACTTCACAAGAAAAAGCGCAAAAGTTAGCTGTCACACGTTCATTTTTTGTTTAACCTAGGTGAAAAAGCCTTTAAAATCAAAAAAACGGCTACTTCTACCGCTCGTAGTTTGCGTATAGGTCGTGAGTGAAAAATAAAAATCCTATACGACAAATACAGCGTGTACAAGAACCAAAGATAAGAAAAAAAGCAAAAAATAGGGACCCTTCCAGCAATTTTAACAACAAAAACAAACGCTCTACTTTGACCCAATCGAACGTACTACACTTTTTAAATTTTTACGCCAACCCTGACAGCTCAAAAAACTAAGACCTGTCTTTGTCGTATAACTAAATAGAAAATCAAAAAATGAAAATACGCCAAGTACAAGATGTAAAAAGAAAAAACAACAACATCTACTACCTGCTTTCCTAAAAAAATAGAAAAAAAAGCTTGTCCTAATTTTGTGTATTTCGCAACAAAAAAAAAACTTTTTGTTTTAAACAAAATATAGAACATTGAAAAAATCCTTGAAAACCAATCAAACCCCCCCCCCTCTATTTGTTGTATTTCGAACACTGGAGCCACAATTATTTTTTACGCAAAATACAGGACGTTGAAATTCTAGTTTAAAAAACTATCACTCGAAAAATAACTCCCTCT
>NZ_JBMVQX010000020.1:0-63776 GCF_050522745.1 Myroides sp. C15-4
TCTGTGGCCGAGTGGTAGGCCTAACTCCGCAAGAGTTAGTAGGTTGGTTCGAATCCAACCGGAACCTCAAAATAGTTCACGGTGAGTGGTGAGTGGTAAACTGTGCATCGTGCATCAAAAAACAAGGTTCTGTGGCCGAGTGGTAGGCCTAACTCCGCAAGAGTTAGTAGGTTGGTTCGAATCCAACCGGAACCTCAAAATAGTTAACGGTTAACAGTTCGGTAGAGAGCAGAAAGCTGTACACTGTACACACAATCATCTTTATTTTTTACACCCATCTTGTCTTTTGCTGCGATGATTCAATACTGTCATTTTTTTTAATTGAATGCAGCAAAGATGGAGATGGCGATCATTTAAAACGGGAATACCATGAAAATACACAAAGAAGGAAGAGGATCCATTGCAATAGCGAGTATCGTTTTACTCCTAGTTAACGGAGGATCATATTATTTAATTAGCGAAAAATTAGCGCTTGTAAAAGCATTAATTTTGTTGGTAACCCTAGGGATTTGGGGGTTAGTGATTTTCTTTTTTCGCATTCCTTCACGGGTGATGACGCAGGATGATACGTGTATTACTGCTCCATGTGATGGAACAGTGGTCGTGATTGAGGAGGTCGAACCCGATGAATATTTCACGGAAAAACGCTTACAAGTTTCCGTATTTATGAGTGTATTCAATGTACATGTCAACTTGAATCCCATCAAAGGGGAGGTGGTGTACAGTCAGTACCACAAGGGGAAGCATTTAGTAGCTTGGCATCCAAAGTCCTCTACAGAAAATGAGAGACACAGTGTGGTTTATAGACATAAAAATGGGGAAGAAGTACTAGCGAAACAAATAGCGGGAGCCTTGGCCAATCGCATTGTCAATTATTTGGAGTGTGGAACAGTGGTCGAACAGACGGATCAAATGGGATTCATCAAGTTTGGTTCACGTGTAGATTTAGTATTACCCATCAGCTGTAAGGTTCAGGTACAGCTGGGGGATAAAGTACAAGGAGGCGTCACTACATTGGCGAAATGGCAGGGATAAAATAAGAACAATGACTACAGTGATGACTACAGTGCCTCGAGACATTCTCCAATAATACGTATTCCTTTTTCCAAGTCAGCTAGAGAAAGGGTACCAAAACTCAAACGCAAGCCATCGGAGGAAGTCGGAGCCATGTAATAGTCATTGGGATTAACCAATTGGACGCCTCTTTCTAATAAGCGGGGAATGAATACAGAATAGTCAATACTTTGTTTGGGCTTGATCCAAAAGGCCAAGCCACCATCGGGAATAGTATACGTAACCTGATCTCCTAAATAGTGTTGGATATACTCAAGCATTACCTCCCTTTTCTCTTTGTATAAACTTGTCGCTTTTTTAATATGTTTTCTTAGCATGCCGTCTTCGATTAATTGAAGTACGGCTTGCTCCATGATACGGTCGCCTTGAATATCAATGATCTTTCTCAGCTGGGAAATCTCTTCAATTAAGGAAGGGTGACTGGTCACTAAAAAACCAATACGCAGCGCTGGAGCAACAACCTTGCTTAGCGTGCCAATGTACACATAGTGCTGTAATTCGATATAGCTACACAACGGTAAAACGGGGCGGTAGCTATAGTGAAATTCATTGTCATAATCATCCTCAATAACTGTCAAATTATACTGGTTTGCCAGTTGAATAATTTCCAATCGACGTTGTAAGCTCAGCGTAACAGTTGTCGGAAATTGATGGTGTGGCGTGAGGTATACTGCTTTGATATTGGGATTCTTTTCCAACTGTTGGCGCATGGCAGTTGTGGAAATTCCCTCCGCATCCACTTCAATGGGCACTAAGGTTGCACCAGCGCGTTCAAAGGCTTGCCAAGCCGATTGGTACCCTGGGTTCTCTACCATAATAGCCTCTCCTTTTTTAAGCAAACACTGGGCAATTAAATAAATAGCCATCTGTCCACCACGAGTTACACAAACGTGGTCTTCTTTTACATGCATTCCCCTTTGATGGTTGAGCATATGTGCAATATGTTGAATAAAACGAGGATCCCCTAAGGCATTGCCATAGCCCATCATTTGCCATTTGGCATTTCGATTGAAAATCTGTCGATACGCTCGTGCTAATTCTTTTACAGGAACAATCTTACTATCTGGATAGCCATTGTCAAAAATGAGTGGCGCAGGATGTTGAAAGATAGGATCCACAGGTAAGGTAGTCTCAGCTTTTGCTCTAAGTGGTCTCGATTGCGGAATGGTTTGTGCAATGTAGATCCCTTTGCGCTCCATTGAAATTAACCATTCTTCATCCAAGAGTACACTCAAGGCTTTTACAATGGTATTGCGGTTAACAGCAAGCATCGTGGCTAAAGTTCGCGTACTTGGTAAAATATCTCCTTTGAGCAGTCTACCTTGTTGAATAGCCTCAATAATAGCATCCGCAATTTGCAAATATATCGGTTTTTCAGCCGCCTGATCCAATCGAATTTCTAATTTCCAAAGCCTTTTCATGTGGACTAGTTAAGTTGTTAGTATATGTGTTGTGTAATAGACCAAATATACGCAATAATATTGTAGTTTGCGGTTTGTAGTTTGTGCGGTTTGTAGTTTGCGCGGTTTGTTCTTTGCGCGGTTTGTTCTTTGTTTTTCGCGCGGTGTATCTCACCTAGTTTATATTGGTTTTGGTATTCGATGAACCTACACTTCGTTACGGTTTGTTTGATTTTCTTTTCATAAGAGAATCTACTTTTTCAACTAGATGTAATGAACCAAAAGCTGAAAGCCGAAAAACAGTTTTTTTGTTCGTTGCTCTTTGTTATTTGTGATATTTATTCTTATTTAGAAGATTTTCACCACTCACCACTCACCACTCACCACTTACCACTCACCAGTGTATCGTGAATCTGTTGAGAGAGCAGATGCGCTTCTTGTTCAGCGGATTGAAGGATGAGATTTTCACTTAGAATATAGGTTTGTATTTGGTGAAATCCCAGTTCGTGCATTAACTGTCGGAGCACGTCCATTTTCAGGAGATTCTTTCCACTTACATTGACACTTCGAAGTAGGGTAATATAGGTTGTCATTCGCAGTTTATTCTAAAATGAATGGCTAAGATACATATTTGCCTGTTTTTATGAAAAATTGTGGGTTTACTTGGGATGTTATTTTATAGCTTTTTAAAGCTAGTGTAGGGAAGAATTCTACCTATTTGGAATTTTTATTTCTATTAGTTTAGTATCATGTAGTATTGTGTATTTATAGTAAACTTTGTTAAAAAACAGAATTTAACTTTAGTTTTTTATTTAATTCGTGTAAAAAATATTGATTTTTATATGAAGAATAAAATAATGATCTTGTTTCTTTTGTTCTTGAAATTGAATGGAAGCGCCCAGAAGGGAATATTCAGAAGAGGGACGATTAGCCCCAGGCAATATACTGAAAACATAGTTTTTAAAATTGTCAATCACTTGATCTATGTTACAGTTGAAATCAAAGGAAAAAATTATGTTTTTTTAGTCGATACAGGAGCTCCCTCAACAATTCGGAAAAGTTTGGATGCGGACTTTATTTTTCTAACGAAAGAGCCGATTATGGATGCCATGAGAAATGTACAAGAAGTTGAATATGGTATAGTACCCCAAGTTAAGATGAGCTCGATTACTTTTGAAAATTTTACCTTTATGCGCGAAGATTTTACGCTATTTGATGAACTAGGGATTGATGGTATTATTGGGGCGAATATTACGAGTAAAAGTGCTTGGGATTTTGATCTCTTACACCATCGCATTACCATTTCGAGCGGGTTGAGTCCGACGCTTTTAAAAACGCGTCATTTTTCCTCTTTAAAAATAAAAAAAACACCAACAGGAACGCCGACTATCGCTTTGACTTATTTTGATAAAATCAAAGAAGAAGGCATTTATTTTGACACAGGCTATACGGGATTGTTTTATTTGAATTCCGACTTATTTTAGGAAGTTAAGCCCTATGTGGCGGGTTATATTACAGGAGAAGGAGAAATTAGCAGAAGTGCTTTTGGCGTTAGTGCAGGAGAAACACTGGCTTTTCCATTAGCCATGAGAATGGGAAAGGAGGAGATTCCTACTTTTTTAGCCCATGTAGAAGAAGACGATGAAAGCAATATTGGGGTCAAATGGTTGTCTTACTATCGGGTGATTATTTATGAAGACCGATTCTATTTTTCAAAATACAGACAAAAAGATTTTGACAATCAGGTTGTGATGAAAGGAATGAGAGCCGATATTGAGAATGATGAGCTGGTGGTTACTTTTGTATGGCATAACTCACAAGCCCATAGAAAAGGGGTTCAAGTTGGGGATAAAATAGGGGCTGTTAATGGGCAGGTGGTGGCGAATTTACCTTTTTTGGAGCAAGTAAAATTAAAAGAAGCAATTAATACAGCGTCTAAGATTCGCGTAGCTATTCACCGATTGGGCAATGATATTGAGTTGACCGATGAGGTATTACTGACATTTTAGTAGGAGTAGCGATGAAAAATTGGGATAATAGCGTGTATCAAAGGTAGCTATTCATCAACAAAATAGTACCAGTGGTCAAAAGAATACGGTTCTCACGCTGGCTTTTTCCTTGTTTTGCACCAAAATAACAAATATGAAAGCAGGTGCATTTTTAATTTATTGTATGTTGATTTTGAGCGGGGTATCGCTACACGCACAGGATCATTTACGAGGGGAGTTTAAGGTAGATTACGTTCCTTTTTCCAACTATGTTAGACCCATAGACAGTGTGAAAACTCCCGCAAAAACGGATTTTAGACGCGTAGAGTTAAATATTGAAATTCCACTATCTACGCGTGTGGATCACAGGGGAAAACCGCGTACGTGGTCTGTAGTTGCACAAGGTGCCTATGCCAAAATGCAACACAAATTATACGAGGAAGACTTGTTTCCTACAGAGTTGCTCAATGCACAGGTCGGAATCAAACACTTCCGTTCGATTAGCGATTCCTGGTCCTTATTAATGATGGGAAGCGTAGGAATTTATACCGATCGCAAAGAAATTAGCTCAGAGGCAATTTTAGGTCAAGGCGGGGTGTTTTTTATCAAGCATTTCAACGATAAAGTCGCTTTGGGGGTAGGGCCTGTGTTAACCAATAGTTTTGGGGTGCCCATGGTACTTCCTGGAATCTATTTTAGCTGGGAAACACAGGGTGATTTCTTCGTTCGCGTGGCTTTCCCTCAAGGTGCTGAATTGGGCTACAAAGTAAGTGAAATCGTCGATCTCAAATTAGCTGTCGATTTACAAGGGATGACCGCAGTGATCAAAAAAGACGACAAAGATATGTTGTTGGGGTTCCAACAGATTGTCGCAGGACTCCGACCTGAGTTTAAATTCAGTGATAATCTGACGTTGTCACTTACCGCTGGTAGCTCTTTGGTACGCTCGTTTTCATACAATGAACGAAAAATAAAGAATATATTCAAAGAGAAGAAAGAAGCTGATCCTCGATTTACAACCACTTTTTACGGTGCTGTAAAATTGAGATGGAGCTTGTAAGTTGGTGTAAAACAATAAGGTAAAAACAAATTGCAGCAAGGGGACTCTTGTAAAGTAAATGCTTTGCTTACTTTACAAGAGCCCCCATCGCGTTTTATTTACTCAGTAAATTTTTGTATATAATGTCGTTGAGTAAAGCTTCTTTGCGCAGTCGGGCTAAGGGCAATTGGGTGTTGTTAATCAACACTCGATTCCCCGAAATAGAACAAATGTGATTGACGTTAATCAAATAGGATTTGTGTATGCGAAAGAAGTGTTCTTTAGGGAGTAATTCTTCCAAAGCAACCATCGTTTGATGAATGATATAGGTCTTCTGATGGGTGTGTATCTTGACGTAATTCTGCATGGCTTCGATGTAAAAAATATCCTGCCATTGAATTTTTACAAAACTGTCTTCGTGTTTCATAAACATCGAACTGTCGGTGAGTCCAACCTCTTCTTTTTGTTGGTTTTTAAGCTCATAGAGCTCTTTGGCTTTTAAGGCAGCTTGATAAAAACGCTTAAAAGCAATGGGTTTTAGCAAGTAATCAACAATTTGCAAACGATATCCCTCTAGCGCGTGTTCGGAATAAGCCGTCGTAAAGATTACAAGGGGAGGTTGGCTGATAGACTCTAAAAAATCAATGCCCGATAAATACGGCATATTGATATCGAGGAAGAGTAAATCGTACTTTTCTTTGCTCATTAATTCTTGTGCTTCTAAGGCGGATCCACAAGAGGCAGTTGCAGCTAAAAAATCAACTTTAGCAATATAATCGACAATGGATCGTCTGGCTAAAGGCTCATCGTCAATGACTAAACAGTTGAGCAAAAGGGGGTTTTTAGGTGTTAGCATTTGAATCGTTTAAATTAATCTGAAGGGAAACCGTATAGTTGTTTTCGCCTAGTGTAATGGTCAACCGGTGTTGATCGGGATATTGAATCTTTAAGCGTTCGGTTATATTGGCAATTCCAATTCCTCCTTGTTGTTTTTCTCGTTTAAATCGATCGTTATACGAATTTTCAATATCTAAATGTAAGACATTTTGCTTTTCGATACACACAATGCGGACATATCCTTGTTGATGGGGAAGTCGCGATACGTGTTTAAAGGCATTTTCAATCAAGGGGACTAGAAGTAAGGGTACGATTTGCAGCTGTCGATTGTCAATCTCCCACGTACAATCCACTTCCAGTTCATCCTGCCAACGCACTTGTTCAATGGCAACTAAATCTTGTAAATAGCGCATTTCTTGATGGAGGAATACCTGTTTTTGGTTGCATTCATACAGCTGATAGCGCAAAATATCGGAGAACTTCAGCAAAACCGTAGACGCAAGCTCTACATTGTTTTGCATGAGGATGTGAATGTGATTGAGGATGTTGAACATCAAATGGGGATTGATTTGATCCTGAAGGAGCTTAATTTGTGCTTCCAAGTGTTCTTGTTTTAACTTGGCATTTACCTGCTCGATTTTGTAGTGTTCTTCATAGAAGCGTATCCCACAGGTTGTGGTGACAATCGCCATAGCTGAGGGAAAAGAACTAAATAAGCGATGGATATAATACTCTCTCCAAGTTGTTGCTTGCATTTCAGCTAACATGGCCGTATCGTTGATATAATAAGGAAAAAGCGTAAAACACAGTGACATTACAGCATTAAGGAGTAATATTCCTAGAAGGAAAAGCACAATAAAACGCTTCATTCTTCCTTCTTTTAAGGCTTTTGGTAGGGCGATATCACTGAGGTAATGGGAAATACTAATGAAACAAGTCATCAAGATCGTACATTGCAACAACCAGTAAAACGGACGGTTATTCGCGTGAATGTAGGGCCATACAGAAAAGGCTAGTATGGACCAAAAAAGAAAAAAGAAAAGTCGTTTGTGTTTGGTTATATTAATTGTTGGATGCATTCGTTTAGCTGTATTAAGACTACAAAGGTAAATAAATGACAATCATTTGATTCAGCAGCAAATGATTTGACCACTGGTGGGTATAAATTGACAAATGGTAGAGGTGAATAAAAAATTCGCCCCTACCATAGACTTAATTTAGAAACATTCCCTAGTGTATATTGACTAGAAGAACATATAGCCTAGACCTAGTTGCACATGATTTGATTTGGATTTACTATTTTTTGAAAGATTGTTGAGACTGCGCAAATATTTAAGCTCTACGACAAAATCGCCCAGGGTTACACCAGCGCCAAGTTGTGCTTTTACGTTGTTTTTGTTCAAGGTATAATCAAATTTCTCCAAGTTGTCAGTTAGACTTATTTTGTCGTCAATTACTTGAGAGTAAACCCCGCCGGCTAAAACGTGTACTTTTACTTTTTGAAAATCCAAAAGGGTGTACCCCAATGAAATAGGTAGATCAATACTCTTCCATTTTGCTTGATGGACAAGCGCATGGTCTACAGGCGATTTAGATTCACTATACAACAAGTCCGCCTGAATAAAAAGGCGATCAAAGTGGTATTGTGTGGTAATTCCCGCCGAAAAACCTTGTGCACTGGATTTGCTCAAGTCTTTTAAATTTTCCTCAATATTAGCGTGATTAGAGGAAACTTTAACCCCTAAGCGAAAGGGATTGGGTGCTTGTTGTGCTGCAGCGTCTAGACTGAATAACGACAGCGTACACACACACAAGCTAAAGATTGTTGCTTTCATATTTAAAATTTATATTGATGCAGCAAATAACCTTTAGTTTGTGTTGGTGACCAATATTCTTTGACCTATGGACGCCTGGTGTTGATTACAGACGCTAATTGATGGTCCAAGGGAAAGGAAAACATCTTGTTTGTTATTGAAAAATATTCATTTTTTCGTCGTAAATAGGGCTATCTAGATTTAAAAAGTGCAACACGCTGTGAAATACATGATGTTGAGAAAGTAGGGGAATGGGTTTTAATTTTTGATTGCCATCGCCCACCCAAACGATAAAGGGAATCTCATATTGCTCTTTGGGCGCTAGGCGCAAAGGCAATCCATGCATGTAGATCTTGTTCTCTCCAAGAGATTCTCCGTGATCAGATACAAAAAGCATGCTGCGTTTGTATGTAGGAAAAGCTTTTAGTTCTTCAATGACACGGTGTAGGAGATAGTCCGTATACACAAGGGTATTGTCATACGCATTGTGTAGCTCCTCTTGGGAGCAGTTGGCCAATTCAACACTGGTGCAAACGGGAGTAAATACTTCAAATTGGGGTGGGTATTTGGTATTATACGTCGGACCATGACTTGTACTGGTGTGTAAGACAATAAAAATGCGGTCTTTGGTACTGGCTAAAATGTCGTCTCTTAATCCTGTAAGCAGAATTTCATCATAGGCACAAGCGTCGCCTATGCATTTTTCTCTCAACGCTTCTTTGCTTTGGTAGTTGGCAATGTGAACAGGAGGTTCGCCCCAATTGGTCGTTTTCCAGATGACATCCACTTGATTGCGCGCTAAATAGTTGGGCAAGATTTCGTATAGTTCATCTGTATCTTTGTATTCTAAGATACTTTTTACCCCAGCCGTGGTATAGGTAGCAGATGAATTCGCTTTGAAGGCAAAGACGTTTTCCGTCTGCGAGAGTAAGGGATTTGTATTTTTCGTATAGCCATAAAGCGAAAAGTTTTGTTGGCGCGCAGATTCACCAATAACCAACACTACAATCGCCTTTTCGTTCTTATTTGGGGCGCTGTTCGGCTCGTTTTTGACTTGTGCATCGGGTAATAGAATTTCTTTCTTGTTCTTTTGTGCTTGGTGAACGTAAAACAAAGAAGTGTTGACTGTATAGGACCAAGGCATAGCCAAGCCTCCCAATTGCTTGGAGTTGTGGTCGATCCACAGGATATTTTTCGCATTGAGGAGCACGAGAACAAGCAGTATTCCCAAGGCTAGACCACTGTGTAAAAGAACGGTTTTTATCGCCTCTTTTTCAATCTTTAATCGAAAGAGTAAAACGCTAGGCGCAATTCCCAAAAATAGAATATAGAGGACGAGTTTAAAGGAGAAAAAACTACTGGATTCCTCAAAATTAGTGTTTAAAACATTGGCAATCATACTTTCATCCACTAGGACGTGATAGGTCTGAATAAAGTAAACCGAAATCGAATTGAGTATAAAAAAGAGCGACAGTACTACTTTGCCCAATCGACGTGAGAGCGATAACAGCAAGTAAAAAGCGAGAAAATTAGCGCTTAGCATCACGACAAACAAGCTCAGGAGGAGTACCAATCGATTGAGTATACTTGAGGTATTGTTTTGATTGGCGAAATCAAAAAAGGGAAGGTGAAACAACAGGGTGTTGAGTACACTCATCCCTAGGGCAATCTGACGGGTTGGACGTTTATTTTTGAACATAGACCTTTGCAATTTTATATGATGAATACCCCAAACTCAGCAGTGCACAGTAGTAAATAAATAGATTTTCATGGAGAATACGCACAATCAGTACGACACTACAAGATAAAAATAAAAGCAGAAAAATAGGGTAATATTTTTTTTGATGAATCCAGGGCCACAAGGCGTACTTTCGAGTAATACACACGCCTAATAGCCCTGAAATATACCCCAATACACAGCCGATAATTACATCTAAGGGATAATGTGCGCCTACAGCAACGCGCGTAAAGGCAAAGCACAACCCCAAAGCAGTCGCACAAATAAAATAGGGAATGTGATAGTTTTTATTCTTGGGTACCAAAGTAAAGAGCAATACTGTTAGGATGGTAAAAATGGTAATCGAATGGCCCGAAGGAAAACTAGTGGAACCCGCTATTTTTTCACCTATAATGGTAAATGTTGTATAATCATAGGCCCTGGCGGGTCTGGGAATGGAAAAGACTTCTTTTAAGGTCAGGGCAAAGACCATTGAAATTAAAGAACCCGTAAGCAATGATTCCCATATTTTTGGCGTATAACGAAGCAAAAACGTTAGAAACGATAGAAAAATCATTGCATCGCCAAGTTGTGTTAAATTAAAGAGCAACTGTGGATGTTGTTTCAAATAGGCATTAATAAAGTAAAACCACTCTTTCTGAATGTAAATATAGCCATTGACGGATAAGGCGTCTGAGATATATAGCAGAACAGCTATCAGCAACAGCAAGAGTAGGGGGACGATAAAAAAGAAATACCGCGGTCGGATGGTAGCGGTTGCAATGTACTTATTCATGTATGGAGGAACTAATCTGTTAGTTGTTTTTCAGCTTCTTCTAAGCGAGTAAGTGAGCGTACAATAGTAGCTTGTACCTGCACCATCGCTAAATAAGAATGACGAACGCATCTCTTTTTATGACGAAATCCAGTCGTCTAAAGCGAAAAGACTATTTGCTGTGTGTACACAATAGTTACGCCATTTTTGGAGGGAATAAAGGAGAATCCCTGAAACTACTTTGCATTGTATAGAACATAATAATAATCCCTTGTTTTGTGCAAATAAAAAAAGGAACCCTTTGAGAGGTTCCTTTTAAAATCACTGGAAATCAAAACTAACTAGTGTAAAATGAAGTGATTAAATAGTTGGATTCCAATGATCGTAATCAAACATAGTATATTTATTTTATTACTTTAATCGTGGGCTGTGGTTTGCCTAAGATTATCGGATCTTCTTCCTTGTTCTCCGCCTTTTTTTGTTTGCCTCCAAAGGTATAGGTAAGTCCTAATTTAAAGACACGCATATCATTCGTAAAGGTAAAGTTCGTCTGTTGATCTGGATGCTCTAAGATCGTTGTGCGAAAACCTCCCGTCTTAAATAAGTCGCTCACCGCTAAGGTTGCTGTAAAGGCCTCGTTGAAAAACTTCTTACTAATTCCTATATTGACCTCTCCCAAAGCGCGATACTTAAAGTTGGAATCAATACCGCCATTTTGATACCAAGCCGTTACTTCCAGGTTAAACTGATGGGGAAGTTTGACGTTGTTATAGGTAAATAGACCTAGGCTATTCTTGTTTTCCTTGATTATGGCATTGTCAAATCGCGTATTGTAAAAGTAAACCCCGTGGTAGTTTTCCCACCAGTTAATCCCTGGTATAGGCAAGGATAGAGAGGCTTGCCATTCACTGCGACTTTTTCCATTGACACTAGTAAAATACGACTGATCCATCCCCTCATTAAAATAGCTGTACAATATAGGGGCTGTAATGCGACTATACCCTAAGGTTAGGTCGATGAAGCCTAAAAATTGCTGAGAAACCTCGATATTATTGGAAAACTCTGGTTGTAAATTTGGATTTTCTATCGATCGTGTGGTGCTATTCATATAACGCACGGCAGGATTGAGCTTATCAAATTCGGGGCGCTCTATTCGCCTTGCATACGAGGTCATAATGGAATAGTTTTCATTTGCCGTATAGGTGACTTGAACCGTTGGAAATAACGAGAAATAGTCTTGTTTGACCAATCGCTTGTGTTGCAGCGTATCTCCTTGAATATGGGTGTATTCCCCGCGTACGCCTGCTTGGATAGACCACTTGTCTATATTGAAATTCATCGATCCATAAAAAGCGTGTATGCCCGTGCGGTATTCAAATTGACTTTTATGACTTGATTCACTGTCTCGCTTTGATCCATTAACGTTCGAAGGGTTTCATCTGTCTTCAACTGGGAATAATTGTTCTTTATTCCAAATTCTACTTTAGCATTGCTATCGTCATCTTCCCAAAGGGATTTCTGATAATCAGAGGTAAAGTTAAATGGTAAGTGGTGAGTGGTAAGTGGTGAGTGGTAAGTGGTGAGTGGTGAGTGGTGAGTGGTGAGTGATGAGTGGTAAGTGGTGAGTGGTAAGTGGGGAAGGTTATGGGGCGAATTTTTCTAAATAAGAACGATCTAACAAACCGCGCTACGAGCAACCGCACAAGGAACAAATCGATTCCTATTATCCGATTTGTTTCACCTTGAGGTAGGAAAGGTCGCATCCTAGACGTTCATCATGCTAAAAAGCACCTAGAAACGTGAGATGTTAGAGAATGCTTCGTACTACCTGTATTGTGCATCCATTGTGAGTCCATAGTGACTCTATTAAAACACGACTTTTTAATAGAGTCACTATGGACTCACAATGGACTCACTATGGATGCAACTCGAAGTAAACTAGTATCGTCCTACTATAGCTGTACAGGTATGGGTAGGGTTCTTGTAATAGGGTATAGTTTACTTTTTTAGGCCTTTTTTTGTGTTTGGATTGAGGTTGTTCTTGCATGCCAAGGAGAACATCCTTTCCATTGCACAGGAGGTTGGTTGACTTACATCACCCATTTTTCTACCAAGTGATACCAAAGGGCTTGATTGTCGTGTAGGCGAAATATTGCAGAGGCTTGGCGCGTATTTTGGATGCCATCAGTTACTTGAATTTCGGTATAGGTGAGGAGTATATGCTGTGTTGTAGCATTTCCTGTCAGGTTTTGCAAGGTCACTTTTCGCGTGGGAAATTGCCCATAGACGCCTTGTAACCATTGTGTCAGGGAGGGAAAGTCGATGGTATGCCCATCGCCGTTCATTAAAATAAATGCGGGATCAAAGCTCGCTAAGATTTTTTCATATAGGGCATTGGGATCCGATGCGGTTCCGTTGAACCAAATTTCAATGTCAATACAAAAGTCTTGTACTTGTTGTTTGCCCAATTCTAAGAAGTGTTGTGTTTTCATCGTAAACAGTTATTGTGATTTTATATTGGTATAATAAAAAGCAAGGCCAATGATTTGTACGCTGCCAATCGTAGCCAGTGCTGCTGCGAGTGCAAGGGGAAAACCATAGCTGTTGCCGAAGCTGAAAAATAAAGTACCGACGATGGCGCCACCCAATACGCTACCCACTTGGATAAGGGTACTGACCAGACCTGAAGCTTGTCCCGCTTGTTCTAAGGTAATGGGGCGTATACTTTCGCGCATCATCACAGGCATGATTAAACCATGTCCTAAACCAGCAAGGAGAAATAAGCCATGGGTCAACCAAAAGGGGTGAGCGATGAGGTAAAAGGTAACTCCCAAGGCTATAAACGAAATGATTAGTAAACCTAAGGCAATGGGAATCCAGAAACTGCTGCTTTTGTTCCCCTTAGTGAAGAGGAGGGGACCCACAAAGAACCCAAGTCCATAGGGCAGGATGGCTAATCCAGCAGCCATAACCTCCCAATGCAAATAGGCTTGTAAATAGTAGGGATAGCAAATAAATAGTCCAGCCGTAAAATTGTAAAATAGAATAATGGGTAAATTATAGCTAAATGACTTATTGTGAAGTAATTGAATGGGAATTAGTGCGGGTTTCTGGTGTTTTTCGCGGCGTATTTCCCATTGTATAAAGAGCCATAGAAAGAGTAAACTCACGCCAATTAAGGCAAATATCCACCACGGCCATTGAAAAGATCGACCGTAGATCAAGGGGGTAATAAAGAAAAGTAAAAAGCTGATAATCAAGAGAACACCTCCATAGTCTAAGGGTTGCGGTTGTTTGGTATCACGAGGCATGGTGGTGTAGATCCCATACAGACAAAGGGAAGCCTTAGATCTGCATTCATATTGATTTTTTTTATTTCTTTGCAAAGAAAACACGCTTAATACAAAATAAATTGTATTTAAAAAGGTTTTTGTGGTTTTGTACACATGCATTAAAATAGAATAGATCCCCTTTTGGTACAGCAAATGACCTGTGTAGATGAGGTGTTGACTCTTCACTCTAAGGCAGAGCTAACGCTTGTATTTGTACTGGAGGGAAATGGAATGACCCAATTTGACGCTCAAGTTTTTCCCTACCAACAGGGCAAGCTTTTTGTTATCCCTTTTAGTACGACTTATAGGTTTGAGAGCCAGCAGCGGAGTAGCTTCTTGGTTATTGAGTGTTCTCAGTCTTTCATTACGCAATTGCGCATGGATGCCGATCGAATAGAAACCTGTGATAACCTGCATAAGCTCACCTATATTACCCATCATTTTCACACCAAAGCAGGTTGTGTTTTTCGCCTCAAAGAAGATGGTGATTTTGCAACACAATTGCTGCTAGCCATAGAACGAGAGACCCAAAATGCAGATCAAGACTACTTGATCATTCGACAAAGCTTGGCTATATTACTGAATTTAGTGGCACGCAATCTCATTCAAAGTGATTTTGAACAAGTCAATGAAAACAAAAGAGAACAGGATGTGATGAAGCTGATTACCTATGTGCAAAAACACATTGGACAGCGCGAAAAACTTACCATTGCAGCCTTAGCAACTACCTTTGGTATGGCGAAGAGCTATTTGGGTGAATACTTTAAAAAACAAGTGGGGGTGTCCTTGCAGGAGTACATCTTGGAACACAAGCTGAAATTGGTAGAAATTCGATTGAAACACAGCCGAATGCGGATCAAAGAAATCGCTTTTGAGTTGGATTTTAACGACGAAAGCCACCTGTCAAAATTGTTTAAAAAGTACAAAAATACTACTCCTTCTCACTATAGAGCACAGTATAGCTTACCGAATAAAAAGCGGTGATGGTGCAACCATAATCAAATGGGTGGAAGCAGTAAAACAAAAGCTCCAGTACCGTTTTGCTATATTGGAGCTTTTGTTGTTTGGTTTTGTAGGAGTATTTACTTGGATGTTGTAAAGGCTTCCGTCGTCAGCTGATGCCCAAAATGATGCACAATAGTATCTAAAAAATACTGCTGTTGGGTGGCGTTAAAAGCTGCCGTTGCATCAGAGAGGACCCAAGTGTCATAGCCTTTCTCATGCGCATCTCGAAAGGTACTTTCTACACAGACCTGTGTGGCATAGCCGACCAAATAAAGGGTATCAATTTTGTTGTTTCTCAAGTAGGTATCGAGATTAGAGCCTGTAAAGGCACTCGCTCCTGTACGTCCACTGGCAATAAATTCGCCTGTAAGGGGTTGTACGGATTCATAAAACTCGGTACCAAAGGCGTTAACTTGAAAGGTAGCTGCTTTTGGAATTGCCTGACGCAATCCCCCAGTAGCGATTCCCAATTCTGGATAGCCTGGTTCAAAACACAAGCCAATGTGAATAACGGTTAGGTCGTTTTCTCGAGCATAGTGTAGCGCTTTTTCAATGTTGGTTATGGAGTTTTTTAATAGCGTTTGATCTTCCACTAGGGCTTTATTTAACTTGCCATTTGGATGCATCCATTCGTTTTGAGTTTCAATGAGCAGCAAGGCTGCTTTGCTTTTCGGTTGTGCTTGTGTGGTGTTCATAAGGAGTAAGGATAGTAAAATAAATACATGGTTTCGCATTAGAATTCTAGGTTTAAAGGGTTAATACTATGGTCTTTTGAAATCTTTGCCACGGCTTTCCACGTCGTGTCAAATTTGATATAGGACAAATAATCCGTAATAACGAGTGATTTCCCTCTATAATATTGCGTTTTGACAACAGCAATGGTATCAGTCATATCCAAGATTTCTATTTCATAGGTTAGATTTCGCACGCCAGACGCCATTTGAACTGGATCATTCTTGTACGCTTGTACAATCCCTATCCATTGATCGCGAGAGAGTTTGATTAATTCTTGCGTCCCAGTGGGAATTAAAATGGCGAAATCCGAATGAAACCCCTCATACATCGCCTCATAGTTTAGGGCATTTAAAGCGCCTTGAGCAAAACTGACTTCGATTTGCTGGAGCAATGCTCTTTTTGCTTCTGCTGTAGGTGTGGATTGTGCTTGCATAGAACTAAAATTTAAAAGTAGAAGCGAAAAGTACGCGACACAGATTGTTTGTTTCATACATAAATTGTTTTTAATTGACTTAGATTGTAAATAACTTACAATTGCAAATGAACGCTATATATTTTATATTTACAACATTAATTGTAACTTATTTACAAAATGAGCACAGGAGAAGAAAATAAGGATTTGTCTTTTGACTTTGATTTTTTAGATAAATTGGTTGTTGGCATTGGTGAGGTGGCCCAAATTACGGGTATTCCCACGCGTCAAATTCGCTATTGGGAAGAGAAGGGAATTATCACAAGTTTGACAGAGGAAGAGGGAAAAAACCGACGCTATAACTATGAGAACATCAAAAAAATGTTATTAATCAAAGAATTAATGGAAGAAGGGTATACCTTAGATGCTTCTGCTGAAAAGGTGAAGAAACGCATGGAAATGATCGAAGAGACCTTGCATAAATTAACCCAAAAATAAGTGGAAATTAGATGAAATACGCGGGATTTGGTTTTGTTGTATTGTTGGTCCTCGTTGTTTTTATAGGCACGAGAACTACGGGCTTGATGAGTGGATTAACCCCTGGGTTGACGACGGAGCAGACAAAAGAATGGCGTAGGACTTCTGCTGTTTGGGATACGGTTGATTCACTACAACAATCAGACCTACGAACACCGTTGTTTGATGAATATTTAAGGGGGAAGTTTGATCAATGTACCCCTTGATCTTCAGTTGTTTACTCTACGATCGTTTCTCTTTATTAAACGAGCGTAAAAAAAGGTTTTTTTTCTTTTTTGTCATTTGACAATTGCCTCCCAACATCGACAACTTACTTTTGTTGTTTAATTTTTTAAACATTAAACGATATGAGTATGGATATTTTAGTAGGACTCCAATGGGGGGATGAAGGGAAAGGGAAGTTTATAGATCACATTTGCAGTCAGTATGATGTAGTGGCTCGTTTTAATGGTGGGGCAAACGCAGGGCATAGTATTTACTATCAGCAGCAAAAAATAACCTTGAAATTATTGCCATCGGGCGTTTTTTATCCCAAGACTCTCAATGTTATTGGAACGGGTGTTGTGGTTAATCCCATTCAATTACAGGAAGAATTAGGCTTGTTGATGGCTATTGATCCAACGTTAGAAGTGTCTAAGCGCTTGTTGCTTTCCGCAAAGGCCCATTTGGTTCTACCAACACATAAGTATTTTGATATTGTATTCGAAGAAAATCCAGCCTATCGAACGATTGGAACAACAAAAAATGGAATTGCACCAGCTTATGCGAATAAGATATTGCGTCAGAATTTACGTCTAGGGGATGTGTATCGCCCCCAGTTTGAAAGTGAATTTCGCGCTATGGTGGAACGACAGTATAGCGAATTAGAGGCTTTCTCTTGTGTACTACCTCCTTATGCAGTATTGGTAGATGAATTCTTAGCTGCTGTCGAATTTCTAAAAACCCTGTCAATTGTCGATACGGAACTCTATGTTAACCAAGCGTTGAAAGAAGGAAAAAAAGTATTGGCTGAAGGAGCGCAAGCCACCATGTTAGATATTGATCATGGAACCTATCCCTATGTTACGTCTTCTAGTACCATTGCAGGAGGAGCTTGTACAGGATTGGGCGTATCCCCAACCAAGGTGGGCGAGATTTTTGGTGTAACGAAAGCTTATACTACACGGGTGGGAGAAGGGGTATTTCCTACGGAGATTTTTGGAGCAGAAGCAGAGGAACTTCGCCAAAAAGGAGGAGAGTTTGGCTCCAATACCAAACGACCTAGACGCGTAGGATGGTTGGATTTACCCGCTTTGAAATACGCTATTATGATGAATGGAGTGACCCAATTAATCCTAACGAAAGCCGATATTTTAAACGAGAGAGCGGAAGTACTACTTTGTACGCATTATGAGGTAGATGGAGCAATACACGCTTATTTTAGCACCAATTTAAAAGAGGAACACATCAACCCCCAATTTAAAGTAATGGAAGGATGGGATTTTGATTTTCAAAACGTCATAGCGAAAGAAGATTTGCCTCCTAGCTTTATTGCCTTTCTCCACTTTATTGAACAAGAGGTGGAAGTTCCTGTTACATTTTTGTCAACGGGACCTAAACGAGAAGAAATCATCGAATTACCCGTTTCAATATTGAATTAATTACGTAAATTTAGAGGATAGCATCACCTGCGATTCTATCCGTTAATACATGGAAGAACTACTGACCTATATCGAGAAATTTGCCAAGCTTACAGAGGAGGAATGCCTGATTATTCAACGGGTGTTTACCTTAACGGAGATAGCGAAAGGCGAGTATTTTACAGCGAGTGGAAAAATAAGTCACCAGCTTGCCTTTGTTGAATCAGGCGTATTTCGTTCGCTCTATTACAACAAAGCAGGGGATGATTTTACGCGCTACTTTATCTATGAGGGACGCTTTGTTGGTGATCTACACAATTTTTTAATTCAGGCTCCTGCCGATGATTATATTGAAGCTATTACAGCTGCTCGTATCTGGAGTATTGACTATAAGAATTTTCGCCTATTGGAAAAAGAAATCTCCGTGTGGCCACTCTTAATGACCAAATTATACGCTTTTGTTACCGAGAGTAAATTGAAAACAGCCAATATGATGCTCAACCTAGAAGCAAAAGATCGCTATTTGCTGTTTCTTAACCATTATCCTGGGTTGGTTAACCGGGTGCCCTTGAGTATGTTAGCATCCTATTTGGGGATAACATCTTCTTCTTTAAGTCGAATTCGCCGTGGGGTGTAATTATAAATGGATGAATTTGATGTTAAAGAAGCTTGAGAAGGTTTTCCCTTGATTTTGCATCGACTTTTTCAAGGAGTAGGGAATTTATACTTTTTTTTTAGTATTGCTTTATATATCATGTGGATATAATGGACTTTTTGTGCATTATATCCACATTTTTTTCTACATACTGTCATTTTTTGTATGTAAGTAAGTTGGAGCGTTATTTTTTTTATAAAAAAGGTGATCGAGGAGATAGCCTTGCTTTACCTTACTTTTTTTGTTTCATTTTGAGCTGTTTTTATTGGAATACCATAATAATAGTATGCTTTTTGTCCTTTATTAAGCAAGAAAGAGTTACGCTTAGCTAAAAAAGAGCAAAAAATAGTATCGCGATCCATTGTGACTCAAATACAGAAAATACTTACGAAATAACGAGTAAAACAAAACAGATAAGGTTTAGCCTTGTTTGTAGTAATACGAAGTTATGCTACAACTTTTGTAGTCTAACTAGAGAGATTAAGTATAACCAGTAAAATCAAAACCGATGAGAAATATATTTTGGATCCTCGTTATTCTTCTACTTCTGGGTTGGGGAGTTGGTTTTTTTGCCTTTGGGCAATTGATAGGGGAAGCTATCCATATTTTGTTAGTCGTGGCGTTGATTATGTTAGTCGTGCGTCTTGTTCAAGGAACAAAAAGCAAAGTATAAAAGGATAAAAATTGAATGCTCAACCAGAATAAGAGAATACAAGAAAAATAAAGTATAAGTAGTTGCTTTTCATGTTTTATATTAACTCATAAAAAGATCAGAGATGAAAAAAGATGAAATGTACAAGTACGGTAAAATTCTTTGTTGTGTTGCTGCAGGATTAGCAGTAGCAGCTGTAATCGTAAAGAAAACGATGGTAGACAAAGGGATGTGTATAGACGACTGTTCTTCTGAAGAAGAATAAGCGTTGAATAGAGAAGAGCGATGGGCTTGAGAAGTCTAGCGTTTTTCACAACGAATAAAAAAAGTATAACCATTAAAATTATAAGACTATGAATACGTTAGAATTAGAAGGAAAATGGAAAAGAATAAAAGGAGCTGTCAAACAAAAATACGGTACGTGGTTTGACGATGACAAGGTTTTTGCTGAGGGAAAATTTGATGAAATTGTAGGAAAGATGCAAGAGAAAAGTGGAAAAACCAAAGAAGAGATTGAAGATTTCATTCGAAATTGGAAAGAAGAATAAGAACATTCTGTTTTGATTCAATATACTAAACTTGAAAGAGAAGTACTAGACAAGTTAAAAAGGCCATAGGCTTCTCTTTTTTACTTAAACAGAGCAATCGTAGGTTAACCCATTTTGATATGGGGTAACAGACGATTCAAAAAAAGCTTTCGAAAAAGAAAAACAAAACCCTGTATACATAACATACAGGGTTTTGTTTTTATAGTAATACGAGTTAACTGACTATGGATGTCTTTCAACATGTGGGAAGGAGTTTAGTAAGGATAATCAATTAGTAAGGTAATGGTAGTACCTGTAGCAGAAGAGGAATGCAACTGCATTGTCGCTTCAATCTGTTCGGCTCGTTCAAACATATTCGATATCCCCATGCCCTTAGTTTCTTTTTTATCAAAACCAATTCCATTGTCTTGAATAGTGAATTTTATCTTGTGTTCCTGTAGAACAAAGTCAATCGTACAATGCGTAGCCTTGGAGTATTTGTTGACGTTTTGAATGGCTTCGCGTAAAATATAGTATATGTTTATTTTTGTATTTACAGGAAGTAATTCAAAGTTAATGAGGGGATCATAACTTACCGAAAACTTTGTATTCCAAGTATTTATTTGAAAGGAGACGAGATCAGAAACCAATTGTTCAAATTGATTTTCATTGAATAAAGGATGTTCTACTAATGCATGCGAGATATCGCGCGTACTGCTTTCTAAGTTTTGTAGCTCTTGGATTAAGAGCGCTTTGGTTTTTGTATCGGGTGTTTCTAACAGTTGCAAGTGAAAGCGAATACCAAAAATACTATTGACTACACCATCATGTAGGTTTTGGGCGATTCGATTGCGCTCCTTTTTTTTGATATCCAATGAAATTAGATTGCGCTCAATAATTAATTCATCAATACTTTCATTGGCTTTTCGTTGGGCTTTAATGAGTTGAAGTTCTTTGTTTTTAATTTTGAGTTGAAAGCGAAAGACACTGAGAAGCAGGACAAAAAGTGAACTGGCACCAAGGATGATAAGGGTCAACATCATTTCTCTAAGCTTGTCGTTTTCCGCTTCAATAATTTCAGTTTCATAAGCAATGCGCGAAAACGTATTACGCGTTTTATTTTCTTGATCGGTTAAGGCTTGTCGGAGTTGGATGAGTTCAACGACCTTACTTTTTTGCTGGTATTCTTCATGGGTCAACAAAAATTCTAGCGCTTCTATTTGTTGGGGGAGCACATTGTGCTTCGTTGCATTATCATAGGCTACGGCAGCCCATCGATTGGATTCTTGAGGATGATGCTCCAACTTATAGAGTTGGGCGAGATTCATTGCGGTATAATGCATGCGAAAAGCATGGCCCAAAATAGAATCGTCTCGAAAACTCTGACGCACTTCTAAGATGTATCTACTGTCAGCGGTTAACCGATAGTTACATTGTGCTAAAGTATTGCGCAGAAATGAGACCACCATGATGGGCGTCTCTTCATCTACGTACTTTTGTCCCTCTAATGCATAGGATTTGGCTTGAGAAAATTTATTTTGATTGTAACAAGCTTCTGCTAAATTGCCATATGCATTGCCAAGTGCCATTTTTACGCGTTTTGTATCGAGTACTTTGTTTTTATTGAGGTCGAGTAAGATTTGATCCACCGCTTTTTTGAAGTATACTTCTGCCTCTTTGTTGTTCTTGCGTTCCATTAAGCACAATCCCATCAATTGATTGGCCTCAAAATTTACTGGATTGCGTGGGTATTTGTTTAAAAGCAATAGCGCCTGAGCCACCTTCGATTCACTTTCCAGAAGTAAACCCATTTCAAAGAGCAAACGCGCTTGGTAAAACTTTGTTTCTCCTATTTTAATGGAATCGTGTAGTTCCTTGTAAATATTTTCCGTTTTGATGTAGTAGTAATAGGTGCTGTCTAATTGATAACCATCGTGGTAATACATTCCCATATTATTGTACGTATTAGCTAATAAGTACCAGTCGTTTTTGCTAGTAGCATAGTGAATACTCTTGTGTGCTAGTTTGTTGAAATTAACAGAGTCCATCGTCCAACGAAGTAGTTGTAAGGTACTATCAATGGTTTTTCGATTTGCCGCTGTATTGGATAAACGGAGTGCATAGGCTACTTGAGGGGCCAGTGTTTTTGCAAGGCTATCTTTATAGGCATTGTTGTAATATAGGGCATATAATTGATCAATATCGGTGGGCGTAGTTAGCTGCTGTTTTGTACAATGCGTTAAACTAAAAATAATAAAAAGGGGGAAGAGATAGATTAGCACATTGTTTTTCATAGTAAAAAAGAAAAAAGAGAAAGGTAAATGTAATTAAGTTTTGATGAATAATTAACTTAAATAGAAGAATTGTTGTTTTTATATTTGATATAATTCATGCAAGGAGTTGAATTTGTTAACTAATGCAGTTGGACCTGCCTCAGGACTAGGAGCGTGTTTTCGCTTGTTGACAGGCCTTAGGTAGAGTTAAATAGGGCTTAAGGGAAGTTGACGACTAGATTTTTGTTTCGATATACTTCAATGCGATAGCAAGGACAAAAGCGATAGCGAGATACAACCATTTAGGCTTTTTCTGTGTTGGCGTAAACAACGCTCGAACGATAATTTGTATTTTTCTATAGTCGTAGGCTAAGAGGACTAATGCTATTAGTTGATAGAATATCGCTGATTTTATGGCCGAAATATCATAAAAGTAATCTTGAAGGATAATATTCAGTAGAAGTATAGACAGCAAAAGCAAACCAAAGAGTCGCGTTCGCCTAAAGAAAAGGGCGAAACCACCAATTACTTCAAAAAGACCAATGACAATAGGATAGCCCTTTGTATAGCTGTAAAAGGTCCACATTACTTGGTGTCCTTCGGAAACTTGTGAACTTGTTGAGGTTCCAAAGTCTTGGAATTGAATGGGTTTGGCAAGACCATAGACTATCATGGAGAAGGCTAAGATAAATAGGAGCGTCCAATATATAATTTCACTACTCTTTTTTTTGTTGGTTTGCATGGTAAGGAAGGGATAAGGGAGCGTTTATTTATTTCGCGAAAAGCGAGTTATAAATATAAACAAAATAGATATTAGGTTGGTGTAGATTAGTGCTAATTGCGCATTCTTTTTTAGCCTAGCTAAATAGGGGGTTAGAAAAAGTCCACAAGGGGCAAATAAAAAAGACCGGATTCCTACAAGGTTTCTTGGTTTAATGTAGTCTTTTACTGCTTAGATGTGATATATTTGCACCCAGTAAAAACTCGAGCCAATGTCAATCAAAAAAAATAAAGTATACCGTAGAACCCGTTATTTGTTATACAAAGAAACGCTGGTAGATTTTAAAGAACATTTTTGGGCGTTTATTGGATCTTTTGTTGGTTTAGGAGCGATTTGCTACCTGCACTTCGAAGCCTTTTCACAATATGATCTCACCTTGTTAATTGGTTCTTTTGGTGCGAGTTGTGTGTTGATTTACGGTGCAATTGGTAGCCCTTTGGCTCAACCGAAGAACTTGTTTCTCGGTCATCTTATTTCGGCAATTATTGGGGTAACGATTTTCAAATTGTTAGGCAACTACATTTGGATTGCGGCGCCCTTGGCAGTATCGTTATCCATCATAGGCATGCAAATGGCTAAGGCCCTTCATCCACCAGGAGGAGCAACGGCTTTGATTGCAGTAACGGGGGGAAGTAGCATTACTCAATTAGGGTATGCCTATGTATTTTCTCCTGTACTCACAGGAGTTACTCTCTTGTTTATTGCCGCTTTGATTTTCAACAATATCCCACATAAACGTCAATATCCCGTAAAATCGTTTATTCGCATACACAAGTTGCGCAAGAAGAGAATGCGTTAGTTTACCCTTGCTTTAATGGGAAACATCGCGAACACCGCTGTGAAATTAGTTCAAATACAACTGTTTTTTGTAAAATCTAAAGTGTACTTTAGCTCTTTATTTAGTTGCGTTGGCTTGTTATGGAACAATTAAAAGAAATACCGAATTACACGGCTAGAGATATTTTGCAATTGTTGCAATTGGAAGATATTGACCGCGGAATATATGTGAGTTTTCGCAAGTATTTTTCCCCTAATCCCTTCAAAGATCCCTATAAGTATGATCGATATACCTTGCTTTTGGTGAAACAAGGGTATATTGAGGTGCAAATTAATCTCGTGGATTATACGATTGACTCCCATTCCATTGTCATTATCGCTCCTGATATGGTGCTGTTTTTCAAGACCTTCAGTGAAGATATTGATTTTGTCGTAATTAGCTTTGATAAAGCCTTTGCCTTGACGCATTCAGAGATGAAAAGAGACAAGGATATCTATGGTTTGTTGGCTGCCAATCAGGTAAAAAAGATTAACTTAATCGGCGATCAAGAGGCAACATTAGTGGGATTATGTGAATTAATTCGATTAAAAAATTACGGTGAGCAACCGCCAACAGAACAAGTGATGGAAGTTGTGGCCGCGCTATTTAGCATTTTCTTATCTGAATTGGTTGTCTGTTATCAATCCAATGAAAAAACAAGCATTCAAAATCCACCGCGTAAAGAAAGTTTAACACTACAGTTTCTAGCGCTATTGCAAGAGCATTTTAGAACAGAGAAACAGATTCAGTTCTATGCGGATGCCTTGTGTATATCGGAGAATTATCTGGCAAAGATCGTCAAGGAAGTTTCAGGAAAAACCATGGGACAACACATCAATAATGCGATTGTTATTGAAGCGCAACTCTTGTTGCTCAAAACGACCTTGAGTATATCAGAAATTGCTGAGACACTTCATTTCAGCACCCCTTCTTTTTTTGGCTCTTTTTTTAAGCGCAATGTAGGTTGTTCTCCCAAGGTTTACCAAAAAAATAGAAGATAAGTGGCGGATCTCAACACTTACTTTTACGAATATCTTCGTTCAAAAGCGTGTTTTTGAACAGTTTTTGACCTAAATCAATCTTTTTTAACGCCCTTTTTTTGTTGAATTTTGCTTTGTTAAAAATCACAATAACGCAACGGTATGGCTGTGAATCCAAGGAGTTGTCCGTTGTTACACTACAAAGTAGAAGCGATAATAAACGAGGGTATAAGCTTGGACTACAAGCGATTTAGGATAACTTATTGTAATCGTACAAAATGGATGAACAAGCTTGTTGTGATTCGAAATACGCGATAAAATTTCTATAAAAATAATGGATATGAAAGATTTTGCTTTGTTTCTTCGATTGCAAGATAAAAATGATTTTGTTTCTTCTTTAGCACAAGTTTCTGAACGAACCAATTGGTTAAAAGCGATTGAAAAAGAAGAGAAATTGGTTTACCAAGGTACGATATTACCCTTCGCTCAATCTGAAGCGAAAACGGTATTTGAAAATGAAATTGTGACACCAGGTCCTTTTGTAGAAGTAAAGGAGTTTATCAGTGGTTTTATGATCATCAAATCGAAGAATATTGAGGAAGCGATTGAAATTGCAAAGCTCAACCCCATCTTTAAACTAGGGGGGAGTATAGAAGTTCGTGAAATCAAACAAATGGAATAAAAGATGAGGAGGGGCACCGCAGCTATTTTGCATGGTCTAAAATTACTTGATTCGCTTATTTCTGATGCAAGTAGTTGTAGGTTCACCTTCTGATACCAGCATAAAAACAGGTTTTACTTCGGTATTTTTTCAGTGTAATTATATGCTTTTACGTTGTGCACAAGAACTTTACTTGTATTGTTCTTGTGTTTTTTTTAGGCTAGACCAAAACAAAGCACGTAATACAGGATAAAAGATTCGGAGCTTGGTGTTGAACAACCTGTAAAAAAAACAAAGAAGATGAAAAAACAGATTGGAGAAAAAGCCTTTGCGCTTTTTTCTAAACATGGATTTAAAAAAACGACAATGGATGATTTAGCACTTGCTTTGGGTATTTCAAAGAAAACCATCTATCAACATTTTACGTCCAAAGAACAAGTGATTGATAGCTGTGTAAAAGAGTTGAATCAGAGTGTATTAGAGGAATTGTCTCAGCAAAAAGCCCAACAGGGAACTTGTGTGAAAGAAGTATTGGAGATCGCACAGCAGTTGGAGCGAATTATTCAGTTTAGTTTTTTACCCTATGCGGAAGAATACAGTGCCTTTTATAAAAAAGTGGAGCACAAACAACAGGGATTTTTGGTCAAAAAAATTAGCCCCTATCTCAAGAATAACTTCAAAAAAGGCGTAAAGCAAGGCTATTACAAGAGCGATTTGGAGGTTGATTTTGCCCTGTGGACGTTTTTTACCTTGATTACCTCTCCTTTTTTGAGCATTTTTGATTGTATTAGTCTCAAGGAGTCTTCGATAACCTTATTTTTAAATACGATACTAACAGACAAAGGACAACAAGAATTTGAAGTCCTTCGTACCACTTATTTTGTTTAGTTGTTGTCTCCATGGGAGCTGTGACAGCTACTATGGAGACTTTTTTAGTCCGTATCAAGGGGAGGATTAGCTGTTGTTTTTTAAGGCTTTGGGGAAAAGAGGACTAAAATAAGTAGGAGGGTTGCCAAACTATGCCTTGGGGTAAGTCGAAATAACCACATAAATAGTCTAATTTTGTAACAAAGATTGAGATAATGAAAGACGCTAAGCAAAAACAAAAGAAGTTACACGAACGCAACAAGCATCAAGAGCTGTATAATTTTGATCAGCTCAAAGCTGTTGTGCCCGAATTAGGAGCTTTTATTCGCAAAAATCCATCAGGCGTAGATACTATTGATTTTGCAATTCCAGAAGCCGTTGTATTGCTCAACAAGGCGATTTTGATGAAAGATTACAAGATGACGTATTGGGAAATGCCCAAGACGAATCTATGTCCACCTATTCCTGGACGGGCCGATTATATTCACTATATCGCTGATCTATTAGCGGAAGGCAATGGAGGTAAAATTCCCACTGGAGCCGGAGTAAAAGTATTGGACTTAGGGATTGGTGCCAATGTGATTTATCCAATTATTGGAGTGGCAACGTATGGTTGGGATTTTGTGGGATCAGAGGTTGATGTAGTTTCCTTGCAAACGGCACAGCATATTGTCTCTAATAATCCTCACCTCAAAAACAAAGTGACCCTGCGCCAACAACTGAGTAAGCGAAATATTTTAAAAAATATAATGGGGGACAAAGAGTACTTTGATTTGGTGATTTGCAACCCGCCTTTCTTTTCTTCTCGAGCAGAGGTTTTGGCTAAAACCACACAAAAGCTGCGCAATCTGGGGAAAGAAGTTGTAGGTAAACCCGTACAAAACTTCAGTGGTCAGAACAATGAATTGTGGTGTGAAGGAGGTGAAAAGGCGTTTATTACCAACTATATCTATGAGAGTAAACACTTTAAACGCAATGCCGTTTGGTATACCACGCTTGTTTCCAACAAGGATAATTTAAAGCCCTTGCAAGCCCTACTCAAGCGTTCTGAAGCAGCAGAAGTACGCATTATTACCATGGAACAAGGCAATAAAGTAAGTCGCATATTGGCTTGGCGTTATTAAAAGTTGAACTAAGATTATTTAGCCATACAAAGTCCATAAATCATTGGTTTTATAGACTTTATTTGTGTTTATAAGAGAGCAATTTTAGATTTGAAACACAAAGTATCTATTTGTTTTTTGTTTTGACTGATTTAATTTATGTTAAATTAATTGGTAGTTTAGCGAAAAAATAAAAATTAAGCAATGAAAAAAGTTTTATTATCAACTATTTTAAGTCTGTTCTTACTAAATTGTCAATCTTCGGATAATGGGTATGAGGATTTATCCACACAAGAAATCCACGTAACGCATATTGGCGTGGATCGCGTGAGAATTTCTAGTAGATATAATAGTGCAGTGAGCTGGATGGAATATCGCGCCAAAGGAGAAACTATATTTACCAAAGCGAAGAAAGAGTCAACAGTAGTTAGCGGTTTAAAACCTGGAAAAACCTATGAGTTTAGAATTGCCAACGAGAAGTATGTTACGCCTGTAATTAGGGTGACAACTAAAGCTATTGAGCTTGATTATCAAAGAATACGAAAAGAAACGTCTTGTTCCTTTGAACGACGTGAAATCAAAACAAAACGCAGTTATACGCTTTATACCCAAGATCAAATTCAACATGATCATATTGATATGTATTTGTTGAACCACACATTAACTGACAGTATTAAGGTGAATACAAGGATAGGAGAAGATAAAAAATCGTTTACGTTTACTGTACCTGATGATGTGTTTATTGATAGTTCAATGCCGAAAATCACGTATTTAGGTTTTAAAATAGGAGATAAAATGGATTATTATTTTGGTTCGTTTTTCGATAAAGGATTCTATGATTACGAGCAAAATAGATATGTACCACTTAGTATTTATAATAATTTAAAATATAATTTAGGTCCTGGTTTCTTTGTAGAAAATATTACACCAAATTTGGAGCGCATTTACGTAGCAAAGAAAAATGGCTATGCTGCATTAATAATCACAGGACGAATGTTTGATTATGTGCATTATGGAATAACGAAATGTGATGATCATATTGAAGCCGTTGCTTCTACTTTAGTTTTTTATAAAGAGGATCAACAAACGGTTTTTTTAGATGTATCCAATAATAAAGGAGATGCAAGACCCATATCTAAATTAAATACCTTCGAGGTGTTTGTTAATAGATACATCGTTGATTTCATCAAGGATTATACGAGTTTACAAGGGATGGAGATTCAATACTATACCAATCTATTTCCTGAGGGAACATACTATGTACAGTATAAAGTGAGATTAGCGGATGGTGGATATGTTGAAAGCAATAAAATTGAGTTTGTATGTGAAGGGATTACTCCTTAATCCTAGATATATAAGTACTGAAAAGATAAAATAAATAATAGAACGGCTCAAAAAAAGACACTCTTTTTTGGCCGTTTTTTATTTTCCCTATAGGTTGTGATTTTTAAGAGATACAAACTGTTTTTTAACAAAAAAATGTATCTTTAAAAGATGAAAAACAAAGCAATCCTAGTGTTAATCTTTTTCCTCTTGCCCTTGGTGGGGAGTGTGTATTCCATTCCGCTATCCTATGCCAATCCTAAAAAGCAAGGGGTATTTACCCGTCAAGAACAACCCAAACCAGACCCGACTGCTTTTTTGAAGCTGAGTCAGCTGGTAGATGTCTATGCCAATCAAACGTTGAGCAAGGGCAACATCCATTCTTTGGCTATAGCAGTGTATAAAGACGGTGCTGTTTACCATCAGTATTACGGAACCTTAAATCCTGTAACACAGCAAAAGCCTACGGATCAAACCCTATATGAAATTGCCTCGATCTCTAAGGTCTTTGTCGGTTCATTAGCAGCTAAAGCTGTATTGGAGCACAAGCTAAAATTGGAGGATGATATCCGTTTGTATTTAAACGGCGCTTATCCTGATCTGACTTTTGAAGGAGCACCCATTACCATCCAAAACGCCTTGACCCATACCTTGGGATTAAAAGATAAAAACCCAAAGCAGTTGGATCATATTTTTCAACAAGTAAGGGAAGGATACTATGAAAATAGGCCTTTTGCATATTCGATGGCAGATTTATTAACGGAATTAAAAACCGCTGAAGTGACAACGAAACCGGGAACGGTATACGAATACAGCTCTGTAGGACCGGAATTAATCGCCTATGCTTTAGAACAAGTATATGGGAAGCCTTACCGCGTACTCCTAGGAGAGTTCTTGGAGGATTTACAATTGAATCAAACCTATTTGTATGCGTATGATCAGCATAAACAAGAATTAGCCGTTAGTTTTAACGAAGAAGGAAAGGTCGCTCCTTTACTCAAAAATCCGCTATTAGGTGGATCACATGGAATGTTAAGTACATTGCCTGATTTAATTACCTTTATGCGATTTCAGTTAGAGAGTAAGGAGCCCTTTGTACAAGAAGCGGCGCGTTTGTTGTTTGAAGATGAAATAGAAGGCGATGACAAAGGGTATTTATGGGATGTGGGCTATGGACAAAAAGAAGGGGCGTATCACGGAAAAACGGGAACATCCAATGGAGTACAGAGTGGAATCCTCATTTGCCCAGATTCGAATTACGGGATGATTGTAATGATGAATGATACGGCTGAAGCCGCTCAGGAGGATTGGGGCACCCTGTATAACAAACTAGAAACAGCGCTTATTCAATATCCTAAAGTTAATTTAGTGTCCTTATTAGCGCCTGATTTTGCAGCGAATTTTGAGGAAGGAGCTAAGCTATATAGGCAATTGAAAGACAAGAAAGAACAGTATATCGCAGACTCATTTTCTCTTAACAACTATGCCTATGAATTAGCAGGAGAAGGACAGTTTGATCAAGCCATTCGAATAGTCGAATTCGCCCTTTTACTCGATGAAGACAAGGCTAATTTATACGATAGTCTAGGTGAAATTTGCCTAATGAATAAGCAGTATGACAAGGCATTACTCCATTATCAAATGGCGTTGGATTTAGATCCAACGAATGAAAATGCCAAACGCATTATAGAAGAAATAACACAAAGAAAATAGTAGGGGCGAAGCCCAATATAAAAGAGCATTCTATTGTAAACTAGAATGCTCTTTTTTTAGGTAGTATAAAAAGAAATTGTTATTTAAAAATCACTTTAGGCATGCCAATTTCACCGTATAATAGGGATTTTACCACAGGTTTGAGCACCTTAGATGCTTCGATATAAAGCGAATCTGGAATATCGGGATTGGCTCGAACCACGACTTTTTGATCTTGAAAAGGAGAAACTTCCGCTTGCTGTACTTGCATTTCCCATAATTCGAGTGCTAGTGCATCCACTGAGGAAAACTTAAAGTAAACCCCTTGATCAGCTAGCTTATCGGCAATCACCATATAGACCCATTGGGGAATAATCGCATCAACAGAGCAATAAACAGCCACTGCTTTTTCGCGAAATGAGTTAAAATCAAGTTGAGCGAGTGCAATTCTGAATTCCTTCTCTTTGATGATCATCTCCATATAAAGCAATTGTTTAAGGTCTAGTCCAACGACTTCGATTGTGGGTTTATACGCCAATAAATCAAAGGCAATAATACCCGAAGCAGTTACTTTGTTGTGTATAGGATCGGTATGCATCGTATATTGTTTAAAAAGAGCGCCTTGTATCGAGCTACAGGGCGCCGACATTATTACATTTTGGAAAGCGCGAGCTCGTAGTTTTTTTCAACAACAGACCAGTCTAATACAGACCAGAACGCATCGAGATAATCGGCTCTTCTATTTTGATACTGTAAGTAATAGGCGTGTTCCCATACATCTACCCCTAAAATTGGGTAGCCTTGTTGAGTGGGGTTGACATCCATTAAAGGATTGTCCTGGTTAGGTGTTCCTGCAACAGCAAGAGATCCATCTGCTTTTACATAAAGCCATGACCATCCCGATCCAAATTGACCCATTCCCGCTTTGGTAATTTCTGCTTTTAGTGCCTCCATACTGCCAAAAGTTTCCGTGATACGAGCCGCTAGTGCGCCTTCTGGAGCTTGTTTGGGTGTAGGGGATAAAAGACTCCAAAACAAGCTGTGGTTGAAATGCCCACCGCCGTTGTTTCGCACAGCTGCTGAATGCGTGCTTATCTCACCTAGTAATTCTTCTAATGCTTTTGTTTCATTGGCTGTACCCGCCAATGCATTGTTTAGGTTCGTTACATAAGCTTGGTGATGCTTGCTGTGGTGAATCATCATCGTTTCTTTGTCGAAATGAGGCTCTAAGGCATCATAGGTATAGGGAAGTGTAGGTAAATTAAATGTACTCATGGTTTCTATTTTTTGAATTAAAATCTGAAGACAAAAGTACGGGTAATTTTTAATAAACCAAGTTTTTACTTGTTTTATTGTTTTTGGAACCAGCGTATATAAACTGCTTTATGTCAATTTGTATAGGGGAACTCGTGTAAATTGGCAAAAAAAAGATACCTTTGTTTGATTAATAAAACAACATTTTGTTTGGTAAATGAAAAAGAGTGCTACAGATCAAATATTGATGCAACTGAAAATGCGCGGTACGGCAAGTGCAGCAGAACTCGCTGATGAATTGGGTATTACAAAGGAAGGTGCGCGTTTACATGTTCAAAAACTCGTAAAGGAAAACGCAGTACAGGTAGAAGCCAAAAGTGAAGGTGTAGGCAGACCAGTAGCCTACTATTCTTTAACAAGTACTGGCTTAGCTAAATTTCCCGACTCGCATGCTCAGGTTACGATGGAGATGATTCAGTCCATCCGCAGGCTCTTTGGGGAAAATGCCCTTGATTTATTGATTACAGATCGCGAAAAGAAGGTTTATTCACATTACGAGGAATCCATTGGTACCACAAAATCACTCGAGGAGGTATTGGAGCGGCTTACCAATATACGCACTCAAGAGGGGTATATGGCTGAATGGAAAAAGGAAGCCGATGGTAGCTACTATCTGATTGAAAATCATTGTCCCATATGTGCTGCCGCAACGGCATGTCAAGGATTTTGCCGCAGTGAACTCAAAAACTTTAAACAGCTCATCGGTGAGGACTACCAAACCGAACGTATCGATTACATCCTAGATGGTGCACAACGTTGTACGTATAAGATTACGAGAATAGAGAAGGGAAATCGAAAAGCAGTCTAGATGCATCGAATACCAAACAAAATATAAACTAAATGAGAGGAATCTTATTTTGTGTGGTTCTTCGCGTGGTTTGCTCATCGTCTCACTCATCTTAAAACTTCTCAATCGCCCCTAAACCAAACAACGCAAAATCGTATTTTACAGGATCAAGAGGATCGAGTTCACGCAAAGCCGTATCCAATTCCAAAAGCGCCTTAGCATCGTTTTGGGTGCGTTTTAGGATGCCTAACTTACGCGCCATATTGCCAGAATGCACATCGAGTGGACAAGATAACTCACTAGGCGATACGCCTTTCCATAACCCAAAATCAACACCTGCGTTGTCGTTTCTGACCATCCAACGGAGGTACATATTAATCCTTTTCGCCGCCGACCCTTTTAACGGATCTGAGATGTGTTTTTGGGTACGCGATTGGTGTTGAATTTCAAAGAATATCGTTTTAAACTTCGAAATACGCTCCTGTAAGGGAAAAGCCGAATCGCTAAACACAGCTTCTAAACCTCCGTGGTTGAGGTAAATGTGTTGAAGCGCTTGAATAAAAGTAGCCAAGTCAATACTGTTAAAAGTACGGTGTACAAAGCCTTCTAAAGCATCTAAATGATCTTCATTGTGATTCATGACAAAATCATAAGGAGAATTGCCCATTAATTCCATCATTTTATGTGCGTTTTTAATGATCATTTTTCGATTGCCCCAAGCGATGGTTGCACTTAAAAAACCCGCAATTTCGATATCTTCTTTTTGGGTGTATAAATGAGGAATTTGTACAGGATCATCCACAATAAAAGAGGGATTGTTGTACAAGACTACCTTTTCGTCTAAAAATTCTTTGAGTTCATGTTGCTTCATAAGGACAAAGCTAGGGAATTATTGGGAAGAATAACTAAAATTTGTTGGATTGAAAGAGTAGGGGGCTTGTGATAGCTCAAAAACTACCACAGACTACTTAGGCTCAAACGAAGGGTAAAAGCAGTGGAATACAAGAAGAAAACGCAGACTTTAAAAAAAGACTGTTAATAAAGCATGTTAAGGATTGATCACCCCATCCGTCATCACCAACTTGCGGTCGGCCATATCAGCTAATTCCTCGTTGTGGGTAACAATGACAAAGGTTTGATTGAATTCATCTCTCAATTGAAAGAAGAGATTATGTAGGTTTTCTGCAGTTTTGGTATCTAAATTACCAGAAGGTTCATCAGCAAAGATCACTTTGGGTTTGTTGATTAAGGCTCTAGCTACGGCCACGCGTTGTTGTTCACCACCAGACAATTCAGACGGGTAGTGGTGCGCGCGATGAGAAACTCCCAAATAATCCAATAATTTCTTGGCCTCTTGTTCCGTTTCTTTCTTGTCCTTTCCTGCAATATAAGCGGGAATACACACGTTTTCTAGGGCATTAAATTCGGGAAGTAATTGGTGAAACTGAAAGATAAATCCCAAATTGAGGTTTCGAAATTTCGAAATTTCTTTATCGTTCAACTGCAGTACATCCGTATCGTGGATAAAGAGCGAGCTGTTGGGTTGAATAGTAGGTTTATCCAATGTCCCTAAGATTTGAAGCAGTGTTGTTTTTCCAGCACCTGATGCCCCCACAATAGAAATGATTTCCCTTTCCTTAATGTGAAGATCAACACCCTTTAAAACCTCTAGTTGGTCATAAGATTTTCTAATATTCGTCGCTCGTATCATACTGTTGTTTTTGATCGGATACAAAATAACAATGTTTTGGTTCAATTAAAAATTAAAAAGAGAAAAATATTTTAAAACAATCATAACTTCCACCGATAATTAATAACTTAGACTTCTGAAATGTTAGTGAAAAAAGTAAAAAGTACATGAAAAAAGCAATACTAGCGGGTGGGTGTTTCTGGTGTACAGAAGCCGTATTCAAAAGTTTAAAAGGAGTAGAGGAAGCTTTACCTGGTTATATTGGAGGTAAAAATGAAAACCCAACCTATGAGCAAGTGTGCACTGGAGAAACAGGGCATGCAGAAGCGATAGAAATCACCTATAATGAAAATGAAGTGAGTTATAATGAGTTATTGGAGATCTTCTTTGCCACGCATAATCCAACAACCTTAAACCGACAAGGAGAGGATGTAGGAACACAATACAGAAGTGAAATTTTCTACCTCGATGAGGCACAAAAACAAGCTGCCGAAGAGTATATTGGGATTTTACGAGATGAAAAAGTATTTGATCAGCCGATTGTTACCCAGGTAAGTCCAGCGTCTACTTTTTATGTTGCTGAGGATTACCATCAAAATTATTTTGAGCGAAAAGGGACAGAGAACCCATATTGTCAGCTGGTTGTTAAACCTAAGGTAGAGAAGTTTAAAAAGAATTATGCAGCTAAGCTGAAAGAATAATACACAACAGATGACGCAAGAAGAACAAATACGAGCCAGCCAAATTAAAAGAAGGCAACTTATCACAGGGTTATTCCTTGATCTCCTAGGAATGGCGAGTTATTTGTTGCCGGGATTAGGCGAATTTACCGATGTGATTTGGGCGCCAATTTCCGCTTTTATTCTAGCGAAAATGTACCCTGGAAAGATTGGAAAAGTAGGGGCAATCGTCAATTTTATTGAGGAAATATCCCCAGGATTGGATATTATTCCAACCTTTACATTAACTTGGGTATATACCTATTATTTTCAGAAGAAAAGTTTCTAATAAATATTGTTTTTTATTTTGTTAAAATCATAAATTTTTCTTAACTTTAAAGTGCTTCCTTTACTAAGCAAAGGAGTGAGAAAGGATTGATTAACTATAAACCATATTTTATGAGAAACTTAATTGTGATTATTTGTAGCATTTTCCTATTTGTAAGTTGTAAAGAAACAAAAAACAGTAGGGCTTTGGGGGATGAGAATGCAGGGAAGACATTAATAGGATGGTACTATTATAATTTAGGAGAAGAAAAGTATGATGATTTAAAGCAATATCTAGACGAAGATTTCTTTAAAACTACCTCTGAAACGGAGTTTTTTAATAAATTGAAACAACGTGAAGGTGAACTTGGACATATCGTAAAAGCGGTGTTTAGAGAAGGAGATATGACGGAGGAGAACAAAAAAGAAAAAATAAAAGAATTCGATTTTCAATATGATGTACAATATGAAAAAAGTACAGCCGTTGAAAAATTCCATTTAATTAAAAGAGGAGACGATTTTAAAATTGCTAAAATTGAGTTTTAACCTCATAGCGCAATAAGACATAACAAGTATACTTGTGAGAAGAGGGTGTCCCAAAAGGGCACCCTCTTTGTTTGGTGTATAAGCCTGTTAATGGGCTTATATCAAGAAGGTTAGCCTGCCCTTTGTACTAGTTTTCTTTTACATGCTAGCGTAATTCCTGTAGGATGCGTCCATAGTGAGTCTATTAAAAAGCCTTGTTTTAATAGACTCACTATGGACTCACTACGGATTCACTATGGACACATGAGCTATCATACCCAAACAAATATTGTCTCACAACCAGTAACAGGTAACCGTATTACTCCTCAGATAAAAGTGTACTTTACCAATAAAACTGTACATTTGTTTGTTGCTATACGAAAGGTGCATCTAGCTGTTGATCCTTATCCTATTGCATTACAGTATAGGTAGACCAACTGCTTTTGGAGGAATACCCAAGATGAAAACACCTAAAAACAAAAAGCGCTACTAAAACAAGGTTATGGAATATTTGTATCTATTCATCATTGTTCTCCTGTTAGCCATAATTGGCATTCTGTTGTATTTTTTACTTAATTACAACAAACAACGTGTTGCTTTTGAGAAAGAAAAGGAATTATTCGACACCAAGTTGAAGTATTTGCAATTAGAAAATTTGGAATCGAGATTGGATCCACACTTGTTCAAAAATATTCTAAATTCAATCCAGTCCCATGCTTATCAAACCTACTATGCGCTAGATAAAATGGCAGGAGTCTTGGATTATATTTTATACGATAGTCAACGCAAACTCGTAACGTTAAAAGAAGAGCACGAATTTGCTATGCGTTTAATTGACATTAATAAGATTAAACTCAATCCCCTTTTTCGCTTAGATGTCCGTTCGAATATAGGCGAAGTAGAAGCGCTGTATGGCGAAGACTTAGTCGCGCCATTAATCTGTGTGGAGTTAATAGAAAATGCTTTTAAACATGCAGATTTAACAGGAAATGACGCTTTTATTACTATTTTATTTAAATTGAAAAAGGGACAGTTTGATTTAGTGGTTTCCAATAAGAAATCCTCTAAAGCTTCGCTGAGAAAAGAAAAAGGAGGCTACGGCTTATCCGCTTTGCGCGAACGCCTTCATTTGATTTATGGCCCATACTATAAGTTAGAAAAATCAGAAGATGATCAAGTGCATTCCATGCATTTAAAAATTAATTTGAATGAGTTCAAAACTAAAATGTATACTCTTAGATGATGAGTTATTAGGACTGAAATATGTAAAGATGTTATGCGAACAAATCGCCGAGATTGAAGTCGTTAAAGTATTCGATGACCCCGTTGCTTTTTTAGAAGAGGCATCTACTTTAGATTTTGATGTGGCTATTCTCGATATTAATATGCCGGGAATGGACGGACTAAGTGTAGCTCAACTCTTGGTAAATAAAGGCGTAATTTTTATTACCGCCTATAAGGAATTTGCCCTAGATGCCTTTGAAGTCGATGCCATTGACTATATCGCTAAACCCATTAAAAAAGAACGTCTACAGCGTGCAGTACAAAAAGCCATGCGTCAATTGAAGCCCGTTGAACTCAATGTGTCTTTAACGATTAATTCCAATAAGGGAAAAGCAATTCTGCAATTCGAAGATATTCTTTATATTAAAACATGTGAAAGCGATGGACGAGATAAAGAAATTTTTTTAGAAGGGGGACAACAGTTAATTGCAAAGAATATTTCGCTAGATAAACTTGTGGAGGTTTTACCTGCAACTAAGTTTTGTCGCATCAATAAACGAGAAATTATTGCCCTTAAAATTGTGCGTTTTTTCGGACATGATCTGATTACAACGCAACTGTTAACCGAGCAAGGAAAACCCCTTGAACTCACTTTAGGAGTGACCTTTAAAACCGATTTCTTAGACAAGATTTAGTTTCATTACAAGAATTTAGCCTTTCATTACAGGAAAGCTTGTTTTCAACCCAGTAGCACAGGTTGGAGTTTATATATTTTGGAGTTTTGTCTCTGAAATAATAAACCTTAACGATTATGTCAAAGTATAGGAATTCCCTCCTCTATGTTTCTATTATCGGTGGATGTACCGCTTTAATTTACTGGGTAGTTACCCAAGGCTCTAAATTAGAAGTAGACACCAAAGCTATCGTTTCTGATCATACGGCTTGGGAAAACTTTATTAAAACCTTAATTCACAACTTAGAAAGTCCATTAGCTCTACTTTTAGCACAAATTGTTACCATTGTTTTGGTTGCTCGTGTTTTTGGTTGGATCTGTAAAAAAATTGGACAACCTTCGGTAATTGGTGAAATTATTGCGGGTATTGCCCTGGGACCTTCTCTTGTTGGAACGTACTTTCCAGAGTTTTCTGCCGTGATGTTCCCAACACAATCTCTAGGAAATCTAAGCTTTTTAAGCCAAATTGGTTTGATTCTCTTCATGTTTGTGATTGGAATGGAACTTGATCTTAAAATCCTTAAAAATAAGGCCCATGATGCCGTGCTCATTAGCCATGCAAGTATTGTGATCCCGTTTGCCTTAGGAATGGCTTTAGCCTATTATATATTTGAATCTTTTGCCCCAGATGGTGTTGATTTTCTGTCGTTTGGATTGTTCTTGGGAATTTCGATGAGTATTACCGCTTTTCCTGTATTGGCGCGGATTGTACAAGAACGAGGCCTGCAAAAAACGAAAATTGGTACGATTGTTATTACATGTGCAGCAGCAGATGACATCACTGCATGGTGTATTTTAGCCGCTGTAATTGCAATTGTACAAGCAGGTAGTTTTGTCAGCTCCTTGTATATTATTGCTCTTGCTATTGTTTATGTAATTGTGATGCTTAAACTCGTTCGCCCTTTCTTAGCGCGAATTGCAAAATACCAAGGCAGTAGTAAGATATTGACCAAGGGAACCGTAGCCATCTTCTTGTTGACGTTAATTATTTCTGCCTATTGTACGGAAGTAATTGGAATTCACGCTTTATTCGGGGCCTTTATGACAGGAGCAATCATGCCTGATAATATGAAGTTTAGAAACATCTTCATCGAAAAAGTAGAAGACGTTGCTGTTGTGCTATTTTTGCCCTTATTCTTCGTATATACCGGATTGAGAACCGAAATTGGCTTACTAAACGAACCGTATTTATGGAAAATTACGGGATTAATTATTTTAGTAGCCACAGTAGGAAAGTTTATCGGAAGTGCGATAACGGCGAAATTCGTTGGGATTAGTTGGCGGGATAGCTTGACCATTGGCGCCTTGATGAATACCCGTGGTTTAATGGAACTCATCGTCTTGAATATCGGTTTTGATTTGGGCGTAATGACAGGGGAAGTATTTGCTATGATGGTGATTATGGCACTCGCAACTACCTTTATGACAGGACCCTTACTCGATCTAATCGCTAAAATATTTGGACCTTTAGGCGATGAACCTCAGCATAAAGGTGTGGTCATTGGAAAGTATCAAGTGTTCTTGTTTTTTGAAAATAAGTTGAGCTTAGCTCCCTTGATGAAATTAGCCAATGCTTTTACAGGAAAATCAAGTGCTGATACGCGAATTACAGCCATGCACATGATTGATAGTGCAGAACTCAACTCTTTTAATACGCAAGATTATGAAGAGGAAATCTTTGAAGCAGTACAAGAACAATCCACAGAAATGGACCAAGAAGTACAAACCTATTACAAAGTATCCAATGACATTGAAAGTGATGTGGTGAGTATGGTTCATCAAGAAACTTGTGATTTACTGCTGATCGAAATGGGATACTCTATTTATCGCGGTTCAGTACTGGGAAATATTTTGGGATTTACCACGCGAATAATTAACCCTGATGTGTTGTTAAATAAAGTAACAGGACGCGAAAAATTGTTTGAAAATTCGTGGTTTAATGCCCGTACGCAGCAGATTATGAATCGTACAAAAGTGCCTTTGGGAATCTTGATCAACAAGGATTTTGAAAAATTAGAACACGTATTCTTACCTATTTTTAGCAAAGGCGATTTAAAACTATTGCCCTATGCACAAAAAATGATTCGCAATAATGAAGTACAGGTGTCTATTTTGGATGCTACAGGGGAGTTGGAGAATCATACAGAATTTAAAGAAAATATAAGGCTGATTGAACAATATAAGCCGAATCATATTCGCATCGTAAGCAATAAGGTGGTATCCAAGGATTTCATTGAAGAATTCGACTTGATGCTGATTACCTTAGACAGTTGGAAGAAGTTGATCGAAACCAGAAGTATCTGGTTAAATCACGCACCCTCTATGTTATTGATGCAATCCGTATAACTAGTTAGTTATGTTGTTTTATATTAATTTGCAGAAACCTCAAGTCTTTGGCTTGAGGTTTATTTTTTAGGCGATTCATAGTCTTGGTTACCCGATAAACTTGCACCGTCATTTTTATTGAGCTTCATAAAAACTGTGCTTGAGAGGATGGTTAAAACCCCCATGACTAAAAACGTATAATTGAATACTGCCGTTGGATGCTCAGGCGTATCAAGCGCACTATTTCGGAAGAGTTGCAAGAACATAGCAGAAATGGAAATTCCCAAGCTAATGGCCAATTGTTGTGTAACAGAAAGCAAACTATTGGCATCGCTAGAGGTATTGTTATCTAGATCTGCCAGGGAAATGGTGTTCATCGAAGTAAATTGTACGGCATTAAAAGCACCATTGCAGATCATCAAAAAAATGATAATAAAAAAGGGGGTGTTTTCATTGACAAAGAAAAAGAGACTAATGAGAATCCCCGTGGCTATAGTATTGAAGACTAGTGTTTTTTTATAACCAAAACGCTTGACAATTGGCACGACAAAATTTCTTGATATCAGGTTGGATAAGGCTTGAGGAATCATCATTAAACCCGCATAAAAAGCAGAATAACCAAAGCCGAGTTGCAAGAGAAGCGGAATCATCAGCGGCATCCCGCCAATACCAAAGCGCGTGACTAAATTTCCAATAAGTCCGATGTTTAAAGTTTTGATTTTAAATAGCTCTAGCTTAATTAAAGGATGAGGACACTTTTTGGCATACCATACATAGGCTGCGATTAATAGCAAGGCCAAAACAAAGAGAGCAATCAATTGAAAAGCACCTAGGCTGGGCGAATTCCAACGTTCGATTACTAAGGTAAGCATCGTTAATCCACCGCTGAAGAAGATCCAACCTAAGACGTCAAAACGCTCAACTTTATTCGTAAAATTGGGGATAATACGACGCGCCATTAGAATGGCAATAATCCCCACAGGTAAATTGATAAGGAAAATCCAATGCCAAGATAATTTCTCCACTAAAAAACCACCGGCAGTAGGTCCTAACATCGGACCAATTAAAGCGGGAATCGTAATGAAATTGATAATTTTAAGCAGTTGATCTTTGGGGTAGGCATAGAGCAGGGTTAGACGAGCAACAGGGACCATCATGGAGCCTCCAATAGCTTGAAAGATACGAGCAAAGATCAGTTCATTTAAAGTATTAGATAAAGCACAAAATAAAGAACCCAGGGAGAAGAGCGCCACGGCAAGAATAAAAATACGCTTCGTTCCAAAGCGATCAGCCAACCAGCCACTCAACGGAATAAGCAAGGCAACCGTTAAGGTATAGGATACGATTATACTCTGCATTTCCAAAGGAGATTCTCCTAAACTTTTCGCAATCGAAGGAAGTCCCGTATTGAGGATTGTACCATCTAAGGCTTGCATAAAAATGGCTAAAGCACCCAGATAGGGGAGATATTTTTGGACTTTAGGGTCTTGTATTATTCCTGCTTCCATGTAAAAAAATGCATTTCTATTTAAAAACTGAATTTACCATTTTACATTCAGCCTCACAATATTTTAGCATAACATTTAGGTTCATAAGGCAAAAAGTATAGCTTTTGACCGCTTTTTTGGAATTTAAAAAAGGGGCATATAGTGTAATACGTTGTTTATTGCTCAATCCAGTTGGCAAGCATTTGTCTGCCTTCCGTCGTGATATAAGACTCAGGATGAAATTGAATACCTCGGATATTTTTCGTTTGGTGTCTAAAAGCCATCAGCACCTTATCATTGCTTATTGCTGTAATCAGTAATTCTTTAGGAAAATTGTCGTGTGCTAAGGCCCAAGAGTGATAGAGTCCCACTTGTGTATTATTTGTCACGTTTTGAAAGAGCAAATCAGGAGTTACTAGCTCCAATCTTCGAGTCTGACCGTGAAAAACACGGGCTACATTGTAGAGTGTGGCACCGTAATATTCGCCAATGGCCTGATGTCCTAAACAGACACCAAGAATGGGCTTGGTATCTTCATAACGCGTCAGAATCTCAAATAAAATGGGATATGCTCGCGGTACATCAGGACCCGGAGAGAGAACCAATTGATCGTATTGATCCAGCTCATCGAGGTCGACTTGATCGCTATAAACCACTGTAATATTGCAAAGCGGGTGCTCATCAAAAATTTGATACAAATTGTAGGTAAATGAATCGCGATTATCGATAATTATAATTTCCTTCTTTTGGCTCATAAACAATTTGTACTTTTGACCTTTAATTTAGCATTAAACATGGGCATCAAAGATACGATTATCTCGAGTATGAATGAATTGGGAAAGGCGAGAAAACCTTTTTTATTTTTTGTAGACTACAAAGGAGAACTAGGACAGGTTATTCCCCTTGATGAACTGGATGCTGATACCATACGCTATCAATTTAATCATCAGACCAATTGTGAAGAAACTGCGGCATTCATACAACCCCAATTACATGCGAAACCTATTGATTTTCCTGCCTATCAGCAAAAATTTGATCGCGTTATGGATCAAATCCAAAAAGGGAATACCTATTTGATTAACCTGACAGTATCAACGCCAATTACCTTGAATGGAAGCTTATCCGATGTTTTTTATGCAAGTAAAGCAAAGTACAAATTGTGGATCAAGGATAAGTTGGTTTGTTTTTCACCTGAGATTTTTGTCCAAATCAACGCCAATCGAATTTATTCCTATCCCATGAAAGGAACGATTGATGCTGCACTCCCACAAGCAGAAGAACGCTTGCTCCAAGATGAAAAGGAAACGGCAGAGCACTATACCATTGTAGATCTCATTCGCAATGATTTAAACCGTGTCGCTAAAAAGGTACAAGTGGATCGCTTTCGCTATCTGGATAAATTAACGACCTCTAAAGGAGAATTGTGGCAAATGAGCTCGCAAATTAGTGGTGACCTACAAGAAGGATGGCAAAATACAATAGGAGATATACTCAACGAACTACTTCCCGCAGGATCAATCACCGGATCACCAAAAGAAAAAACCGTTCAAATTATTGAGGAAGTAGAAGGTTATGCTCGAAATTACTATACTGGTGTTTGCGGATTGTTCACTGGAGATACCCTCGATACAGCGGTGATGATCCGATTTATAGAACAACAAGGCGAGCAATTTGTTTACAAAAGCGGTGGGGGAATTACTTTTGGCAGTGTCGCTCAAAAAGAATACGAAGAACTTTTGCAAAAAGTGTATATCCCATTTAATCCAGGTATAAAATAGAAAAGCTATAAAAAACTTAGATTATAGTAGGAAGACCTATTATAATCTAAGTTGATTTGTATCAGTGAAAGAAAGGGATATAAAAGGGCTATTCTTAGGTTTTTAAGACCTCAATAGTAGAGAAAAACTGCTGTAAGCAATCTACTAAAGGTGGATCTAACACCAAATTATACTTTTTTTCTTCCTTTTTCTTTGCCGTATAGATAAACAAGAGCGGACGCAATTGGCTATATAGGCTGTTCAATGTTTTAGCTTCTTTATTTTGGGCATAAAGGGCGAGTTGTAGTAAGGTATCTAAGTGAACGGTTTGGGGTAAATAGTGGAGGTGGTGAAAAATATAGCGTTGCAGCTTACTTACTAGACATTGATGCAACTGATAGGTACTGATAAACAGGGCTCCCGTAGGCTTTTGTAAATCCGTTTGAATCATTTTATTCGTTTTTTCGAGGCTTTTTTTCCATAAGCTAGGATAGTCTTGATCAGAGAGATAACAGTCCTTTGGCCAGTGAATTTGCGGATAGTAATCACTGGAATAAATCCGTTTGTTAGACTTTAAAATTGCTTTGAAAAAATCAGCAACTAGATCGGTGTTATTTTGAATGTAAGCCCTAGTATGCAGGAGAATGGTAAAGTGAAATTCAGCATCTTTAGTCGCAAGTTCCTCCATGATTTGTTGTAATTTATTTCCCTTGTTTTTTTTGATTAAAACGAGGAGGTAACATTGTCGAATTTGTTTGTTATCTTTCAAGTATAAGGTTTCATGAAACTGGTAGATTTCTTCAATTTGGTTGGTTTCCAAAAGAGGTGCTAATTTTTCTTTGTACTTCAATGAACTCGTATTTTTCTTTTTACTAGTTGTTTTTGGAGTTATTAAACTTGTTTTACGGTCAATTTTCGCTAAGACATCCAGTACAATCACTTGTAGTTTTTGCTGTATCTTTTGTAGGGCAGGGATCCAAGTATCATCAGCACCTAAGTGTTCTATTATATAATACGTTTGATTCTTGTATTTTACAAAAAGTGTTTTCATCTGAGGGATCAGACGTTCCAAGATAAGCAAGCGTGTAGTAAAAGTATCTTTTGTATTTTTCACCCCTAAGAGCAGCAACTCTAAGACTTCAAAGTTGTACTCTAATGCTTTCAAATAGGCGAGCGTACTTCCATTTATTTTAGAGGCTACAAAATCGAGACAATAACGCGTTAACAAGGCTTGCTTCTCGCGATATAATGCGATAAAGGATTCGAAAGGTTGATATACAATATGCGGATAAGGATGACCTGCTTTTTGATAAATAACACAGTCTTGCGTTAAGGTCGTTTTAAAAATTGTATTGCCATACGTATGATGTGCAGTCAGGTCTTGTTCATCAAGTAGTAGTAGTAATACGTTATACTCGTTGTACAGTGTTTTGCTATAAGCAGAGGAAAAGTGAACAGCTGTTTTAGTCTTGTTGGATACAAATAACCAAAGGACGCGAAGCTGTGTTGATTCCCTTGCAGAACTAAACCAAATGAGGTAGCATTGATTTTCAGCTATACAATTGTTCACTTTTTGTACCAAATCGGAGGAAAAACTGAGTGCGGATTGAAAATGTAGATTTGACTTCATAATAATAGTTTTTAAAATATTTGAAATTTTAATTTTTATTGAAATAACTCTATTTTGTTGCGTAATTATTATGTTTAGTGCTTATTTTTTGATGTATTTTATTTATTTTTGTCTTTTAGGTATAAAAACAAAGGTACGAACAAAGTTTGTGGTTTTGCAAAAATATTACATATACAGTTCGCATATTTTTATTAAATTCTTTATATATGGATAAAATTCAACGCCTCAATGAAGCAATTAAATGGGTGGTTTTTGAAGGTTTGGCTAAGAACCATACAGATTTAGCCCAGAAATTAGGATATAAAAAGTCTTCTTTTTCTCAGATTATCAACGGACGAGTGAACATTAGTACGAGTTTTATTAATAGGCTTGTGACTTTTGCGCCCATTTTGAATAGAAAATGGTTGCTCAGTGGTGAGGGAAGTTTATTTCTTTCTCAACCCAAAATTGTCCAAGATGAGGTAGTAAAAGGGCATATGAAAGGCATTAATTTACTGTTGGAAAATGATGCAACCTATTGTTCAAAAAGCGAAATACCCGAAATTTTATACAACAAACGCGGGAATACGTTTGTCTTTTATCAAGGTGGAAAAATGAATATCGAGGTTTTCAAAATTCCATTTTCCGCTCATCAAACGTATGTTTCGCATCTTCTTGCAGTAAATCAGCTCCGTCAACATTTCGCTAGTAGCGAGTTTGGTGTTGATTATTTTGAGTTGGGTTACTATCAGGCATTTGAAATTATTGGAGATACAATGAATGGAGGAAATATTGAAGATACGCCCGATGGCGCAGAAGTACTCGCAAGAGAAATTAATAAAGACCTGTGGCAAGGAGGCTTTCGATCAACAAAGTATGGATTTATTTTAGTTACGAAGGAACATTTTTTACACAAAGACATAGGGTATTACAACAGTGAAACGGGAATGCTGCAGTTGTCAAGTCGAAATGCCAATTACGGGGTGATGGAATATCCACTTAATGACGTGTTGCAAATCTTTCACGTGATTAAGCGCTTTTTTTAAGTATTGGTGCTGTCCTATAAAGCACAAACGCAGTTTGTGTTTTATAAGGAGGCAGCGAATCAGGAAGTGAACAAGGTTATTTTGAAAACAATTGGAAGTGAATCACTTACAATAGCTTGTGTCCAATGGCATAGCGAATAGCTTCTGTTAACGTATGAACCTGACATTTAGCTATAATCTTCTTGCGGTGAAATTTAATGGTATCTGAGCTAAGACACAGTAAATTTGCTGTTTCCTGTATGCTAAATCCTTGAATAGAAAAACGCAAGATACTCAATTCTCTAGCTGTAAAGATTGGCTTTACCTTTTTTTCCCAACGACGTTGTTTGATCTCATACAACCAAGAATAGGCAGACGTCTTTCTATAAATCTCAATATTTCCCGCCTGTCGCGCAGTAGAAAGAGAGAGAATTCCAATAGACTGGAACAATAGTCCGCTTTAGATGCTGAAAATGAAAAAGTGATTCACGATAATTTACAGGCTTTTTTTAAAGGAAAGACCGTATTGATTATCGCCCATCGTCTGTCTACCGTAAAACAAGCGGATCATATTATGGTACTGAAGGAAGGACAATGTATCGAAGTAGGAAATCATCAAACCTTAGTCCATAAGAAGGGGATCTACTACAACTTAATCAAAAATCAACTAGAATTAGGGAGTACATAAACCAAAAAAACAGCGTAGCTTTATCTTTTGAAAAACCGCGCTGTCAATAAGCAACGTCTGTTGTAGACTGCGTTTATGCAATTCATACTATGCACATTCGATTAATAAAAAAAGAGGAGGTAGTCAGCAGTCGCTGGTCTGGTGGGGAAACGCGCGAATACGCTATTTATCCCCAAGACGCACAATATGCCGATCGAGATTTCGGTTTTCGCATTAGCAGCGCAACCATTGAAGCTATTCCCTCCGTATTTACCCAATTTAAAGGCTATCGTCGCTACTTAGCGATGTTAGATGGCAATCTTGAGATCATCTATAATGGAGAAAATCAACACTATAAACAACATGAACTATTTACTTTTCCATCCACAGCAAGTATAACGTCCTTTACGCAAGGAACAGATTTTAATCTCATGTTGCATGAACAGCTTGTCGATGAGGTTGTGGAAGTTCGACACCAACCTTTTCAAACAGAACAACCCTTTGTTTTGCTATTTGCACTTGAAGAAGCTGAAGTTATGGTTAATACCCAATCCTTTCAGTTACAACCTTGGGATTGTTTACTGTTGAATAACGAAAACAAAATGACTGTAGCTCTTGAATGCTATCAACAATTGATTGTAGGATATTGGTCTATGGAGGAAAGAAAAAAAGACAAATAATGAAACAAAACACACTGCTAGATATACAAATACAAAGAATTAAAGAAAAATTAGCACATATTGAATCCTATGACAAGGAATGGAAGGTCTTTGGTTCGAATTCACATGAATATCAAATAGGACCAGGTATCAACCATCAAGAGATAACAGTTTTTGAAAAGAAGTATGGCATTGAATTGCCAGAAGCTTATGTTGCTTTCGTTACCCAAATCGGCAATGGTAATCCTCAAGAAGAAGCTTATATGGGGAGTGGTGCAGGCCCTTACTATGGAATCTATCCTTTTGGAGAAGGGATAGAGGATTTGCCTGTAGGTGATGGGCAGCGTTATCTCTCTTATCCTTGTTTGTTACATCCTACAATGACGGAGGAGGAATGGAAAGCTCTGACCAGTGAACTGTATGATGATAGCTTATCAGACCAAGCCTATGATGCGATTGTAGGACCTTTGTATGGAGGATTATTACCACTAGGTACGCAAGGTTGTGCCATTACCACATGTTTGATACTCAATGGTCCCTATTTGGGGAGAATTGTTTACCTCAATGACGATTATAAACCTCAATTCGCTTTTGAAACCCATTTTTTAGACTGGTATGAACGTTGGCTGGATGAAATTATTTCTGGAGAATTATTGGCACAACATGCAGGATGGTTTGGCTATAAAAGAGGAGGAACCGCTGTGTATCTCTGGAATGCTTTCCAAACAACTACCAACGAAAAAGAACAACTAGAGTATTTGGAGGGATTAATTAGTAAAAAAGATATCGAGGAAGAAATTATCCAAGCGCTTATTGAAAAAATACCCGAAGCAACAACGCCTATCCGTCAACAGCTAATTTCCATTTTGGCGAAAGTGGATTACAATAAATCACTACCTTTTTTAGAAGAAGAAGTAAAGGAGAGTCTATTGTTTGTTTTGCAACAAATTCACTGGTATGGAGCGAATGAAGCAGCTTGGTTGCCCGTTTTAGATGCGTATAAAGACAAGATAGCCGAAGAAGAAACCTATCGTTTCTTTACCTATATTGCCCTAAAAGCAACAACAGATTTTGCTTATTTACTTTTACCTGGACTCCAGTCACCATTGAGTGCTATTCGTAGTCAGGCGGTTTATTCCTTGGGTAAAGCAACAGATAAACAACAATATGCAACTGCTTTTATGACGGCCCTTCAAGATGAAGAAGATCAGGTTGTGCTGTATGCCTTGCAAGCGTTAGGTGGGGTAGAAGATGACCGATTAAGACAAGCTTATCAAGTCGTATATCATAAATATAAGGACAGTGATGAGGACAATTATATTATGATTAATCTCAATCACCAGTTAAAAGAAAAAAATCTAACAGTTGAAGATTTAAAAAATTAAATGAAAGAAGAAAGAAAAAAAAGTATAGGAAAGTTTTTATCTCTTATTTTGAGACATGAACCCAGTAAAATTGGCATTCAACTGGATGTAAATGGATGGGCGGATGTTGAAGAATTGATACAAAAATGCGCCAAGCATCGCATCGTTTTTACGCGGGATGAATTGGATGAAATTGTGGCAACAAATAACAAAAAAAGATATACACTAAGTGACGATGGTAGCAAAATACGCGCCAATCAAGGGCATTCGATTGCAGTAGATCTTGAATTTACACCCGAGGTTCCTCCAGTGTATTTATATCATGGAACAGCAGATCGCTTTTTACCTGCCATCAAAGGAGAAGGAATAAAGAAAATGAATCGACAACACGTACACCTTAGTTTAGATAAAGAAACGGCTATTGCCGTTGGCTCTCGTCATGGAAAAGTAGTCGTGTTAACTATTCTGGCAGGAAAAATGCAGGAGGATGGCTTACTTTTCTACTGTTCAGCAAATGGTGTATGGCTGACAGACTATATTGACCCTCAATATATCTCGAAGTAATTTAGTTTACAGTTGACGGTTTACAACTTACAATTTTATCGTAAAATAAATATCAATATATAGGTAATAACTAGTGATTTAAGAGATAGAAAGGGAAATGAATCAACAGATAATTTACGGTTGATGACGCTAACCCCCAAAGCAATAGGTAGTCCATACAAAGCATAATACATAGGTGTATACAAGTGATGGTAGACCCAAGTGGTCCAATCTCCCGTGTACGAACCTGTAATATAGGATGCTCGCATAATCCACAAGATCAAATGAATAAAACACAGGGCAAATAGCGTAATATCCACTGCTTTTGCCCATAGTATTCTAGTTTTGGTTGAGTTGTGGTCGGTGTTCTGCATTGACTAATTTCCAAGCGGTTTCAAATATTAATTGTGTTCTCTTTGTCAAAATAGGAAAGTCTATTTTGTCATAGGTATCTGAGGGTAAATGGTAGTCGTCATGTGTTCCGTTATAAAAAAAGATAGCTGGAATATCATGTCGAGCAAAATTGTAGTGATCCGAGCGATAGTAAATGCGTTGAGGATCGTTGTCGTCGTTAAACGTATAATCTAGCACGAGATTTACTGATTCTCGATTCGCTTCTTCTGTTAGATTGTGTAGCTCCTGACTCAACTTATCCGATCCCACTAAAAAAATATAGTCTGCTGTAGAAGGGTGTTCTTCACTTCTTCTTCCAATCATGTCAATATTTAAATTGGCAATAGTTTGTTTTAGGGGAAGTATGGGATTTTCTGTGTAGAATTTAGAACCAAATAAGCCAAATTCCTCTCCTGTTAAATGGAGAAAAAGGATGGAGCGTTTGGATCTGATTCCCTCTTGTACCAAAGATTGAAAGACACGTGCAATTTCCATAACTGCAGAAGTACCTGAGCCATTATCATCTGCACCGTAGTATATTTTTTTGAGTAAAATTCCCATGTGATCAAAGTGAGCAGAAATAACCAATACTTCTTCTGGTTTTTCACTGCCCTCAATATACGCCCATACATTTTCGCTATCTTTTAATTTCATTTGCCAATTGGTCATAAAAGAAGCGGGAATAGGTTGAAAGTAACTCGTTGCTTGAGGAGGCATGGCAATTCCCAGTCGCTTATAATAATTAGCAAGGTATTGTGCGGCTTTTCGCTGTCCTGGTTCTCCTGTGCGACGTCCTTCTAAACTATCCGCAGTCAAAACCAGTAAGCTCTTCTGAATAGAATCAGATGAAATGCGGTCGTAGTAGAGTGCTTTTTCAGGTGATGGCCCTTGATTGACCACTGTTTGTGGTGATTGACATTGAAATAAACTCAAAGCGAATACGCTGATGGATGATAGTAGTATATACTTTTTCATGAGATGTGCATTAAGCGTACAACAAATGATACGAATGAGCCAAAAATACTAATAATTTTCCGTTGTACATGCGTATTTTTTTACTGTTAAGGTTTAAAAGACCTCTTGCGGTTGTCTTTTTTGTTAGTTGTGTTATATTTGTTGAAAACAAAGCGAAAACATGACTAAAGTAGTTTTTATTACAGGCGGATCATCGGGAATAGGAAAATCAATTGGTACTTTTTTACACGAAAAAGGCTTTAAAGTATATGGAACGAGTAGAAACCCAGAACGCGTGACTGCTTCTGTATTTCCCTTGGTACAACTAGATGTACGCGATGAAGCGAGTATTGCACAAGCTATTCAAACCGTCGTTGCTCAAGAAGGGCGTTTGGATATTCTGATCAACAATGCCGGAGTAGGGATTACGGGAGCAATTGAGGAAGTACCTACTTCTGAAATTGTCAATAATTTTCAAACCAATGTATTTGGACCCATTGCTGTGATAAAAGCTGCTTTGCCTATTATGCGCAAGCAAAAGAAAGGATTGATTATCAATGTTACCTCTATTGCGGGCTATATGGGATTGCCCTTTCGTGGCTACTATTCATCGTCTAAAGGAGCCTTGGAGTTGATCACAGAATCCTTGCGTATGGAAGTAAAACCCTTTGGTGTTGAGGTGACCAATGTGGCGCCTGGTGATTTTGCGACTAATATTGCTGCTGGCCGCTATCACGCACCTGTTATTGAAGCATCACCCTATGAAGAAATTTACAAAATGTCGTTGGATATGATGAATGAACATGTAGATAGTGGAGGAGACCCTATCGAAATGGCAGAGGCAATCTATAAGATTATTCAAACCCCAAAACCCAAAGTGCGCTATGTCGTTGGAGCACCCATGCAGAAATTTTCACTATTTCTCAAAAAGATTCTACCAGGAAAGATGTATGAAAAACTCCTGATGAATCACTATAAAATTAAAGGTTAAAAAAGAAAGGATAGGAATGCAATAAAAGGGAATTAATATTGTATTTTTGACACACAACATAACAGGAATTTTTAAGTTTTAAATTTATGAAGTTTTTTATTGACACGGCTAACTTAGATCAAATTAAGGAAGCTGAAGCACTAGGAGTATTAGACGGAGTGACTACGAATCCTTCGCTAATGGCTAAAGAAGGCATTACAGGTGCAGCAAACATCTTAAACCACTACAAAGCTATTTGCGATATCGTAGAAGGAGATGTGAGTGCTGAAGTAATTGCTATTGATTACGACGGAATGATTAAAGAAGGAGAAGAACTTGCTGCTTTACATCCGCAAATCGTTGTAAAATTACCAATGACGAAAGAAGGCGTAAAAGCGTGTAAATACTTTTCATCAAAAGGTATTAGAACAAACGTAACTTTGGTGTTTTCTGCAGGACAAGCTTTGTTAGCAGCAAAAGCAGGAGCTACCTATGTTTCTCCTTTTATTGGTCGTTTGGATGATATTTCAACAGATGGATTAGTACTGATTGAAGAAATTCGCCAGATCTATGACAACTACGGATATGAAACACAAATTTTAGCGGCTTCTGTTCGCCATACGATGCATATCGTTAATTGCGCAAAAATCGGTGCTGATGTAATGACTGGACCTTTATCTGCTATTTTAGGATTGTTGAAACATCCTTTAACAGATAATGGATTAGCTCAATTCTTAGCGGATTACGCAAAAGGTAATCAATAACCTTTCCAATACAAAACTTATTTACAAACATACAAACTAAAAAAAACCAACCTTTTTAAGGTTGGTTTTTTTTTTATTGGTGAAGAGAAATGGGAGATGGAAGATGAGTGGGGTAATCGTTCATCATCACGCATAACCCAATGCTTACTTTTTAGTTAAGAATAAAAATCCAATAAGAATAAAGCCAATCCCTGTAATAAGAGGAGGCTGCATACTCGCTTTCATTCCCAGGAAAATCATGTATATTCCCAATAAAATGACGATAATAGCTATAATTCGTTGTATCATAGTTTTTTGTTTTTTTGTTGGTTGTTCTTCGCTCTTTGCTCTTTACAAGTGTATGTTACTATCAACTAGAGGTAATGAACCAAAAGCCAAAAGCCGAAAAACAGTTTTTTGTTAGTTACTCATGCTATTTTTCTTATTTAGAAGATGCATACTCATCATCACATCAACTAAACCGTTAACCGATTACTGTAAACCGTTAAGATATAAAAGTTAAGAATACATTCAAAATCAGTGCATTGATGATATCAATAAAGAAAGCGCCCACTAAAGGAATAATTAAGAAGGCCTTGTAAGAGGGACCAAATCGATTTGTAACGGCTTGAATATTTGCCACAGCAGTTGCTGTAGCACCTAATCCGAAGCCACAATGTCCTGCACTTAATACAATTGCATCGTAATCTTTGCCCATCCAACGATAGGTAATATAAGCAGCAAAGAAGAGCATTAAGGCAACTTGAATTATTAAAATCAATAAAATAGGCAAAGCAAGATCGACGATAAGCCATAGTTTTAGCGACATCAAAGCACAAGCTAAGAAGATCGATAAACCTGTATTGCCAACGACATCAATGTTTCTGCTGTGAACCTTGTATTTGAAAAGATGCGTCAAACTATTTCGAATAATGAGTCCGACAAATAAGCACCAAACAAATGTGGGTAGTTTGAATGAATACTGTGCATTCCAATCAGCCAACCATTGACCGATTACCAAACAAATAGCCAACATGGTGATGGTGTGCATCATAGAGGTATAGCTAATAGGAGAGAAGTTTTTAGACTTTGTAATATCTTGTTCCTCTTCTTGTTTTTCGACGGTATCAGGATCAACCTCTTTGTACTTATTTTTTTTCAGTAGGCGATAGGCTAAAGGACCTCCGATTGATCCTCCAAAAATCAACCCGAAGGTAGCACAAGCCATGCCAATTTCTTTTGCACCTAGTAGTGGATTGCCGCTGACGGCAAAATCATCAGCCCAAGCACCTGCTGTTCCATGTCCACCTGTTAAAGTGATGGATCCTGCAATCAAACCAAAGCGCAAATCAAGACTGAGTATTTTGGCTAAAAGCACCCCTAAACTGTTTTGACAAATAATGAATAAGGCTGCAATAAGAAGAAAAATAATCAGGGATTTACCCCCTTGAAGGAGTTTAGAGAAATCTGCATTCAATCCAATAGAGGAGAAGAAAACCAGCATCATACTCTGCTGAATAGCTTCATTGAAGGTGAAATCCGTACCTAAAAAAGAATGCGCACCCCAAGTAAATAAGGCAATTAAGAAACCGCCTACTACGGGTTCAGGGATGTTGTATTTCTGTAGCCAGTTGACTTTTGATACAATAAAATGGCCCAGTAAAAGGACCAAACACGCTAACATTAAGGTTTCGTAGATTCCAAAATCCATATTGAGTATATTTAAGTTTTTTCCTCCTGTTTACAAGGGAAACAGGGTGACTTGAAGCACAAATATAAGTAAAGATCAAGTGATTTGGTACTGTCAAAAAAGCTTTTTTATTGTTTTTTGAGTATTATGAAAGTTAAACTGTGAAAATATTGGATTATTTTATTTTATTCGCGAATTGTATTGGTTTTATTGTAATAAAAAAAATGAGGTAAAACTTTTTTGTAGTCTGTGTGAAATATCTATTTTTGCATATGCAACACAATGTACTTATTTTAGATTTTGGTTCGCAATACACACAGTTAATTGCGAGAAGGGTTCGAGAATTAAATATATTCTGCGAGATCCTGCCTTATAACGGTTTACCCGAGGATTTATCAGCGTATAACGCGGTAATCTTATCAGGAAGTCCTTATTCTGTTCGTTCACAGGAAGCTTTACATCCAGACCTAGCTCAGATTAAAGGCAAGATGCCTTTATTAGCCGTGTGTTATGGTGCGCAGTATTTAGCTCATTTCTTTGGTGGAGAGGTAGCTCCATCGGATACCCGTGAATATGGAAGAGCAAATCTTGCTTTTATTGCAGAGGATCCTTTCTTAAAAGATATTCCACAAAACAGTCAAGTATGGATGAGCCACAGTGATACCATCAAGGCTTTACCTACGAATGCTGTTTTATTAGCGAGCACGGCAGATGTAACCAATGCAGCTTATAAAATTGAAGGAGAGCAAACTTATGCGATTCAATTTCACCCAGAAGTGTACCACTCAACAGATGGAGCACAATTATTAAAGAACTTTTTAGTAGACATCGCTGGAGTAAAACAAGATTTTACCCCTGCTTCTTTTGTAGATGAAACTATTGCTGATTTACGTGCAAAAGTAGGCAGTGAAAAAGTTGTTTTAGCTCTTTCAGGAGGTGTTGACTCTACTGTAGCGGCTGTTCTATTGAGTAAAGCTATTGGAGATAACTTACACTGTATTTTCGTAAACAACGGATTGTTGCGTAAAAACGAATATGCAAACGTATTGAAACAATACGAAGGAATGGGATTAAACGTAAAAGGAGTAGATGCTTCTCAGCGTTTTATGGATGCTTTGGCTGGTCAAGAAGACCCAGAAACAAAACGCAAAACCATTGGTCGTGTATTCATTGAAGTATTTGACGATGAATCGAAATTGATTAAAGATGCTACATTCTTAGGTCAAGGAACAATCTATCCCGATGTAATTGAATCAATTTCTGTAAAAGGACCTTCAGCAACTATTAAATCACACCACAATGTAGGGGGATTACCTGATTTTATGAAGCTGAAAATAGTAGAGCCTTTGCGCATGTTATTTAAAGATGAAGTACGTCGTGTTGGTGCATCTTTGGGTATTGATCCTGAATTATTAGGACGTCACCCTTTCCCTGGACCTGGTTTAGCAATCCGTATTTTAGGGGATATTACCCCAGAAAAAGTGAGCTTGCTTCAAGAAGTAGATGCTATCTTTATCAATGGATTAAAAGAGCATGGATTGTACAATTCGGTTTGGCAAGCTGGAGCCATTTTATTACCTGTGAATTCAGTAGGTGTAATGGGAGATGAGAGAACCTATGAAAAAGTAGTAGCTTTACGTGCAGTTGCTTCAACAGATGGTATGACTGCAGATTGGGTACACTTACCGTATGAGTTCTTAATGGAGATTTCAAATAAAATCATCAATAAAGTAAAAGGGGTAAATAGAGTGGTATACGATATCAGTTCTAAACCACCTGCAACGATTGAGTGGGAATAAAAAATAGAAAAATAAATAAGTCGCTGTATATTTGTATAGCGACTTATTCGCTTTTATAAAATTACTAAGATGAGAAAGAAACTTGTTATAGCTGCAACAGCATTTATTTTTACCAGTGGATTAGCTTTCGCTCAAGAGCAAAATTATACCAACTATCGCGTGAGTAAAGGGGAGACAATTAGCAAAATTGCCCGTGAAAACAAAATTTCGGTTAGTGAGATCTTGCGGTTGAATCCCGATGCAAAAACGGGAATTAAAGAAGGTGATCTTATTCGTGTACCAGTGAGTAGTCCCTCAGGAAAATCCACCACCACGGAGAGTACAGCGGTAAATAAAGCACAACAAGTTGTCGATTCAAAAAGAAAAACACATCGCGTTCAACCCAAAGAAACGGTATTTGGTATAAGTCGTCTGTACAATGTCAGTGTGCAAGATTTATATCAATGGAATCCCGAGTTGGAGCGACATGGATTAAAAGCAGAAAGTCAACTTTTCGTTTCGCCTTCTACTACGACAACAGCCACAGATCAAACGGCTAATGTTACAGTAATGTTGCCTGCTACAAAAGCAGATACGCCTTTAGATAAGGCGAAAGTAGGCTATAAGGAGATCGAAATTGAACCAAGACAAACCTTGTATAGTCTGGCAGTAGAATATCAAACCAGCGTTCAAAAGATTATGGAGTTAAATCCCGAATTGAACGAAGGCTTAAAAAGCGGTCAACGCATCAAAGTGCCAACAACAGGTAAAAGCACTTCGTCCATTCCAGCAACAACAACTGTTTCTCAAGAAGTAAAACCAACAACACCAACATCATCCAATGTAAGGGATAAAACCATTACTATTGAACCAAAACAGACTTTGTTTAGTATCGCTAAAGAATACAATTTGACAGTTGAGGATCTAGTTGAGATGAATCCAGAATTGAGAAAGGGAGGATTGCAAATTGGTATGGAATTAAAAATAGGTAAAGAAACAGGTTCATCTTCAACTTCTAATACAGCCGAAACAACAACACCAAAATGGGCTGTAGAATCTGCTGGATCTTTCGTGGATTTAAGTGCGTCTGTTGATCGTTATACGGCAAAAGAACTGGTGCTTTTGTTGCCTTTTAACACTTCTCGTACGGGAGATAACCTCAATGAGCGCATGAAGACAGATGGATTCCTGAATATGACGATGGATTTCTATTTAGGTGCGAAATTGGCAATCGATAAAGCGACGCGTATGGGCTTGCCATTAACAGTCAAAGTATACGATTCTAATGAAACAAAGAATAGCTCCGATGTGAAGAAAATTTTACAAGGAGAGGATTTAAGCCAAACAGAAGTTGTAATTGGTCCTTTCTTTCAAAGCAATGTAGATGATGCCGTAAAAGCCTTGCCTAATAGCAATATTGTATTGGTTTCGCCTTTGTCAAATGAAAAAGCAAACCCCTCGTCTCAATTGGTGCAAACGATGCCTTATGGCGATGTACTCAAACAAGCCTTGTTGGAGTACTTAATTAAAAATGACAGTAAAGTAACGGTGATTGTCGATGAGAAGAAAACCTCGACAAAACGCTTCATGCAGCGTTTCTATCCCAATATTAAGGTGATTGACACCAAAGAATTAAAAGATATTGACAAAACACTTGTAGCAGGGAAGAACAATGCGTTTATTTTAGATTCTAACAGTATTGAATCGGCCTTATTGCTAACGGATAAGCTAAAAAATAGAACAGATACGTTCGATATCCAAGTGGCCTCTTTTGACAAGAGTGAGGTCTTCGATTACAGTGAAATAAAAATAGAAACCTTAGTAGCTTTACACTATACGTTTCCGTCGGTAACGAGGGATAGTGAAACCAGTTTGGATACCACCTTTGCCCGTGAGTTTAAAGCACAGAATAATACGTTGCCTAATCGTTTTGCTATTCGCGGATATGACGTTACCTTAGACGTTATTTTACGCATGTTCCAACGCGATGGATTTGCGAGTTCTATAGGCACGAAGTCAGCGGAAATAGAAAATAAATTTGTTTACAGCAAAAACCCAGAGGGTACTGTGCGCAATAAAGGCGTGTATATCTTGCAATACAATGATGATTTAACCGTAAAAGTAGTAGAATAATGTTATCAAAAATAGAGTATTTAGGCGATTTAAGAACCGTATCTACCCATCTGCAATCAGGTGAGCAAATCATTACAGATGCACCAGTTGACAACCACGGAAAAGGACAGGCTTTTTCTCCAACCGATATGGTAACCAATGCGGCAGGATCTTGTGCCATGACTATTATGGGGATTAAAGCCAATGAAATGGAAGTAGATATCGTGGGATCAACGATTGAGGTATATAAAGAAATGCAGGCAGATCCAAGGAGGATTAAGAAAATTACATTGAATATGGCTATGTTGAGTACAGCAGATGAAAAGCAACGTATCATTTTAGAACGCGTGGCTATGCACTGTCCTGTATTGCTGAGTTTACATCCCGAAATTGAAAAAGAAGTAACCTTTAATTGGACGCAAAAATAATGCTGGACAATCAAAAAGAACTGATTGAATTGGCAAAAGCCAAAATGCCTTATGGAAAATACGAAGGGAAATATTTAATTGATTTGCCAGAGTATTACGTCGTTTGGTATCACAATAAAGGCTTTCCCAAAGGGAAATTAGGGCAGCAATTGGCCTTGGTGTACGAATTAAAATTAAATGGATTGGAACCGTTGATTCGCAATATTCGAAACAATTTTTAAAGATTTAAAAACTGACCTTGTGGTCAGTTTTTTTTGTGCCTTATTTTAGGGATGATTAACTTGAAAAGCCAGTAAATAGGGAAGTAGGACTGTTAATTTTTTCTTTAAACCAACTTTTTATTGAAATGTAAAAAACAGCGAGTATGTGGTTTAAAATTTTCGAATTGCTAATTTGAAACTCTTTTTTTATCAATTAAACAGTAAAAAGCTTTATTTTTTGTGTAGCTAATAAACCAAAAGAAGTGGATTGTTGAACAAGCCGCAATAGGAAACGCAAAACTTGATAAATAGTCGTAAATTTGTAAGATAAAATAGCGTAGTTATGATGAATATTCCTACATCGAATCGTCCGAGAGTAGTAATTATTGGAGGAGGATTTGGTGGATTAGCCTTAGCTAAAAAATTGAAGAACAAAAATTTTCAGGTCGTACTATTAGATAAACACAATTATCACACGTTTCAACCATTGCTGTATCAAGTTGCTACAGGAGGATTGGAGTCAGGATCTATTGCGTTTCCGATCCGAAAAGTGGTTCAAAATTACGAAGGTATTTTCTTTCGCGTTGCACAAGTACAGCGTATTGATACGGAAAATAAAAAAGTTGTTGCCGATATCGGAACTATATTTTTCGATTATTTGGTTATTGCTACTGGATCTAAAACCAATTTCTTTGGTAATACAGCTATACAGCAGCACAGTATGGCGATGAAAACGATTCCACAATCCTTGAATATCAGGAGTTTGGTGTTGGAAAATTTCGAAGAAGCGCTATTGACCAATGATGAGAAGGAAAAACGCGCGTTGATGAATTTCGTTATTGTAGGTGCGGGACCAACAGGAGTGGAGCTTGCAGGTGCATTGGCTGAGATGAAAAAACACGTGTTACCCAAAGATTATCCTGATTTAGATATCCGTCAGATGGAGATTAATGTGATTCAGGGAGGAGCAAAAGTACTGGACGCTATGTCGGACAAATCGTCTAGTAGAGCACAAGAATTTTTGGAAAAACTAGGAGTAAATGTTTGGGTCAATGAAATTGTAACCGATTTCAATGGAAAAACAGTGACAACCAAGTCAGGAAGAGAATTCAATGCAGAAACGGTGATTTGGACAGCAGGAGTTATGGGAGCAGTAATTGATGGATTTGATACTGCTGTGATTCAAAGGGGAAACCGTTTGAAAGTCAATGAATACAACCAAGTGGAAGGGTTTACCGATATTTTTGCCATTGGGGACGTAGCGGCGATGATTACTGAAAAATCACCAATGGGACATCCGATGATGGCACAGCCTGCTATTCAACAAGGACAACTACTCGCAACGAATTTAATTCAATTACGCGATGGAAAACCATTAAAGAAGTTTACTTACAATGACAAAGGATCCATGGCGACGATTGGTAGAAACAAAGCCGTGGTTGATTTACCTAAATTCCACTTCAGTGGTTTCTTTGCCTGGTTTGTTTGGATGTTTGTGCACTTGATGTCCTTAATTGGATTTAGAAATAAATTCTTGGTTTTCTGGAACTGGATGTACAACTACTTGATGTTTGATCGTCAAGCGCGTTTAATCGTCCGACCCTATAAAAGAAGAAATGAAGAAAGCTTTGTAAACAAAGAGGAATAAATAAATTAGAAAGAGCCTGTAAATACGGGCTCTTTTTTATTGTAGTGTATCAAGAGGTCGATGAATTTATTGTAGGATTTAATTCCTTCTTTTTGATTGTTGATCTTGAGAAAGTTGTTGTAAATAAATTTAAAAATAGCATCCGTTACCGTTTTATACGACTGCCAAAAAAGCGTATTTTCCATGAGATTAACCTGAACTCCAGGATGTATAGTCTTCAATACAGCACTGAATTCTTCCTGCGTTTGCTCCCCTTCTAAGGCTTTGAGGCAATAGCGCAAAGCAAAGATATTGGACGAATATTGATAGTGTAGGTCGATCTGACTTTTAGCAGCGAGAAAACCGATAAAATTAGCCTCACTTTCCTTGGCGTACCCCACTTGATGGGCAATTTCATGAGATGCTGTGACGATAAATGTGGACGTGGGAATTTTAGTATTAACTTGTGCTTCTAAGGTAAAAGGATTGACATAACCTGAAAATCCCATATAAGTTAATGGTAAACTATACAACGACCCTTTTGCTTTTTGGTTGTAGTATTCGAACCAGCGGGTAGAGTTGCTGAGGGTTTGAATGCCTAACTCAGCATCCTGTAGCATTTGTTTTTTATCAAAGGGCATAACAACACCTTGGAGCGTATCTCGCGTGATGTTGCGCTGTAAGGCATTGGTTTCTTCAATGATTTGTTGCGTTAAATCTAGGAGCTCTTTTTTGGAATAACCCTGTTGTAAATCGAGTTGAGCCGTTAACGGCACGCGATAGTTATTCATGCCCCACAAGAGCGTAAAGGCAACGTAAAAAAGCAAGCAACCTTTAGCAACTAGACGCAGGTAGGCATAGATACGCGGTTTCCTTTTGCGGTTGAGTAGCCATATTTGACGTATTTTCCACAAGAGAAATAGCCCAACACCAAAGTATAAGACATCACCGATAGAAAAGGGAAATAGGTTAGTGCAAGCAGTGATCAGACGCAAGTAAAAGATATAAAACCCCTGTGTATAGTATTGCTCTACCCATTGAGGATTAGCCGTTAGTATACTTTTGAGTACCAAGAATAGAACAAAACCGAAGAGGTAGTATTTTAATTTTATAGCGCGCATTTTTAACTAAAGATTTATTTAGAATAGATAAATATAACTATATATTTGTAGCAAACTTTGATCCAAATGAGTAAAGTTAAGAAAGGTGAGCGAACAATCTTCGTTTGCGATGGAAAAAAATGTTGCCGATACAATGAAGAAGCCAAAGCGTGCTTCCAAGACTTGTTGGAAGAAAGTGGGATGAGTGCTGATTACAACCTCTGTCAGATGAAATGCCAAGGGATGTGTAAGAAAGCGCCAGTAGTTTACCTTTCTGAACACGATACCTATAAGAAGGAAGTCACAAAGAAAAAGGCGAAAAAAATATTTGAAAAATACATTACGAGTGCTGTATTAACTTCTTAAATTTAGCATTCAGTGCTTCATTTTTTAGTGTGATGAATATACAACTAGTTGCCCCCCCGTTGGATTTACGCTTTTTAATTCAAGGCTATTGGTATGCGGATGCAGCGAGTGTTAAGCATCCAACGTATCGCATTTTTTCCGATGGCTATCCAGGGTTAATCTTTCAACATGTACAAGGTAATCCAGGCCTTTTTAGGGGAACCGACGTTTTGCCTCTGTGTTTTATTTACGGACAAAAATCAAAGGGATTCTGTTTGAATGAATGTGAAGCAGGGACTTTGTTTTTTGGTATTCAATTTCAGCCCTATGCCTTTAAACAACTTATGGGAATTGACGCCTCTGTGTTAACAGATTGTTGTTTAGACGCACGAGAGCTATTTCGAGGATTAGCTATAGAACCCCTCGTTGAGTTTGAACATTGGATGTCATTTGTTTCTTATTTTAATGCCTATTTTAGGACTTTGAATTGTCGTGTTGAACAAAATCCCTATATCATTCCTATTGTTTCTAATTTTGATTCCTATTTCACTTTCTCTAGTAGCCAAGTGGCTCAGATGCATCATGTTTCTGCTCGTAAATTTCAACGAGATTTCAAATCCTATGTAGGGCTAAGTTTTGAAGCCTATAGACAGCTCATCAAGTTTCAAAAAGCGGCATATTGTTTGAAAAAACACCCAGAAACAAAGATAGTCGATATCGCTTATGCATTATATTATGCCGATCAAGCGCATTTTGGGCGTATTTTCAAGTTTTACTCTGGTTATACCCCCAAAGAGTTTATGGATAAACAATGGAACTATAATGAAAGTGAAGTAATACACCACAGTCGTTTGCGAATTCTCTCCCAGTAATTGTTGTCGTTTTTGTTCTATTTTTTAAGCAGAAGATAAACGTAGTTTGTCGTTTATTTAATTAGAGAACAAATGAAAGTACATCACTTAAATTGCGTTGAAATTCAGTCTCCAACAGGAGATAGAGCTATCGGACATTGCATCTTGATTCAAAGGAAAAAGCAGCTTATCTTAGTTGATGCGGGTATTAGTAGTCAAGATTTAGCCGATCCAAATTTACACTTTACTGAAGTGCTGATTCAACAAGTAGGTTTCAATTTTAACGCGATCCAATCAGCAAAAGATCAAATTCTAAATTTGGGCTTAAATCCTTTGGATGTAACGGATATAGTATTGTCCCATTTGGATTGTGATCACAGCAGTGGGTTACTCGATTTTCCTAAAGCTAAAATTCACGTAGCACAAGAAGAATTAACTAGTTTTTACAAACCAGAAGCGAGGTATCTCGACTTTGTTTTACAACATCGACCTTTAATACAAACGTACGGTCCTTCAACGGATACTTGGTTGGGCTTTGAGGCGAGATATCTAGCCTTGCATCCCGATTTATCTCTTGCCTTGATTCCCTTATTTGGACATACATTGGGACACTGTGGTGTTGCTTTTACTATAGAAAAACAAACTTATTTTTATGTTGGAGATGCTTACTATCTTCGAGCAGAATTAACGGATCCCTTACATCCTGTACATGAGTTAACTAAGGCAAGAGCGGCAGATAATATACAACGCCTGTTCAATCTGGAACGATTGAAGGTATTTGTTGTGGATCATCCAGAAATTTGTGTGTTCGGTTATCACGATGCAGAAGAGTGGGATAATTGTAGGAATACGTAAAGTTTGAGCTGTATTACAAGTTTTATAAAGGTTATTTCTGTGGAAGAGATAACCTTTTTTTGTTACATCTCATTATCTAACTCCCTTCTAATTTCTGATATTTTGTTTCCTAGAAAAAATGCGTATTAAGAATTTGTCATGCTGACGTAGGAAGTATCGCATCAGTCAATCAAAATAAACGCTATACTATTTTTATCTAATAGGGAGGGGGACAAAAAGGTGCGACCTTACGTTCCTCAAGGACATGCGGATTGGATTGTAGATAAATAATTTATTTAATTTTCGATTCATGGTTTGTAATAGACTACAGAAACAAAGAACAAATCACCCATAACTCATAACCCATAACCCATAACTCATAACCCATAACTCATAACCCATAACTCATAACCCATAACTCATAACCCATAACTCATAACC